>DRKH01000504.1 GCA_011051825.1 Desulfobulbus sp. | reverse complement strand
TAGCCCAACCACCACCTGTAACTGTTTAGGAGTGCTCCATATCTGTGCAGTCAGGCCTGTGAACTATAGTGATTCCTATGTGAATCAGGCCTGACCGTGCAGAGAGGTAAGCGTAGACTCCGTGGGGTGCTCCTGAACAGTTACATTTTTTGCTACCTGCTCAGCTGGGTCCCATCCCGGGGCGATCAGGCTGAAACAACGTACAATTCCCTGCAACATGAAACCATAGAGTTCCCTTTCTTGTAAGCGGGTACCATCTGCCCGAACAGGTCAGAGGCAATATAACTCTGTGGTTTTAATCCTCAGTTTTCATAGGTTATGCAAACATAGTACTGCTGCCTGAAGAGTTCCTGTTGTTCAAACAGTCCGAAGGACCGGAACATGAAATCAGGACAAAGGTGAAAAATGCGGATAGACAAACCATGAATTGAGCTTATAGTATATTTGGTGAATTTCCATATGGTAAATACACCTGTTTGACCATGTATGTATGACTCTAAGGGTGGGCGGTGCCCACCGCGTTGATACTATAATAAAAGTAGCCGCATGATTTTCTCGGAGTCTGCGCTTACCTGTTTTTCATGACGGAAGTTAACCTGTAACATACTGATATAATTTAAAATTTACCAAATACAGCAATGGATTATTACGAAACACTAAGGGTGGCCAAAGGGGCTACCCAGGATGAAATCAAGAAAGCTTACCGCAAGCTGGCCATTAAGTACCACCCTGACAAAAATGCCGGTAATAAAGAGGCGGAGGAAAAGTTCAAGAAAATCAGTGAAGCCTATGCTGTGCTGTCCGATAAAGAGAAACGTGAGCAATACGACACCTATGGTTCCTCCGGATTCCATCAACGCTACTCCCAGGAGGATATTTTTCGTGGTTTTGACCTCAACGATATCCTACGCCAATTTGGTTTCGGCAATGGTAATTTTCGTTCGTCCGGAGGATTCAGAACGAGCCGGCAGGGTAGTGCAGGGTTTGAAAATCTGTTCGGTAACGCCGGGATGGGAGGTGCCTGCGGCGGTACCGGTTGCCGGCCGCAACCGACGAAGGGCGAAGACCTGACCTATGAAATCACCATCACCCTGGACGATGTCCTGCATGGGGCCGAAAAAACGATTAACCTGCGTCAAAACGGCAGGGATAACAATATCTCCGTGAAAATTCCCAAGGGAATTGAGGCCGGAAAGAGACTGCGTCTGACCGGAAAAGGGCGCCCCTCCATGACCGGTGGCCCGGCGGGAAATCTGTATTTAAAAGTTAATATTGCCCCGCATCCGGTTTTTACCAGAGAGGGCGATGACCTGCTGATGGAAAAACGAATTCCGTTCAGTGAAGCCTGTCTGGGCACCAAAATTGAAGTGGAAACCCTTGAAGGCAGAAAATTGAAGGTTAAAGTGCCTGCCGGGGTGCAGCAGGAGTCAAAACTTCGGCTCAAAGGGCACGGGCTTCCTGCCGGGCCAATCGGCAGCCGAGGCGACATTTATGTGAAGATTGCCGTTCAAATTCCCAAGAAACTCAGCCGGGAACAGAAGAAGGTGGTCAAGGCCTTGGCCGAGGTGGGACTGTAGCCTCAATTCAACGCCGATTTCAGCGGGCTGCTGAACAAGCGCTGTTCTCCTTCGATAAGGATTGTTCTCCTTCGACAAGGATTGTTCTCCTTCGACAAGGATTGTTCTCCTTCGACAAGGATGACAGCGCTTGTTTTGTTTAGGACTTCAGCCGGTACGGACACCCTGTCTTTTGCGACTAAGGACATAGCCGATAATCAGGAATACGGAAAATCCTCCAATATTCAAGTGCTATCCGGTGCAGATACTGGTTGACCGGTTCCTGATTGTTGCCGATATAATAGTCGACAACTACTTCCATTCGCTGAGTCCTTTCAACCAGTGACGGAAAGCGTGTGCGGGGGTTCAGGGAAGCTTATAATCCCGGCCGGCAAACTGGATGTTTTCCACCGTCGGGTTCATCGGCGCAACCGCATGAACACCGCCACAGGCAGGACATGTCCCGAGGTAGGTCTCAAGGATGAACGGCGCTCCGCATCCCTGGCATATGGCGTCAATTGGTCCCCGCATGATTGCCTGATCCCTGACGGTTCCACCGTGGGCGTTATAGACAAATTCAACCAGATCCTTTCCCTTGGAAAAGGGTCCCTCTCCAACATCGTGTACCGTGTTGCATCCACAACCAGACATGGCAAATCTCCTCAAGTTGAATGGGCAGGCCTTGGCGGTTTATCCCGCTAACCCGCTTTTTTTATGTCTGTAGTGTACTCGGTCAATATACTGTTGGAAATGATCTGGATCAATTTTCACCTGATTACGTACAAAGCTCAGCTTTTCCAAAATCAGGATTCCAATTCGATTTTTTGTTTTTTGCAACAGCCTAACGCGGCCAAGCCCGCAAGCTGTTTAGGCGTAAGAGATCACAGGGCACACCTGCTGCGGACGATCGGCAAGCCTTATGTAGCACTAGTACACGGCGGCTTGCCGCTCGGAGTCTACGCTTACCTGTCCACATCAGGCGCACCCGGTGACCTCTTCATGTCTTCCTTGATATGACACCAGGTTGACTACCCTGTGATCAGTTACGTTTAGGCTGAAGGCTGACAGGTTGTCAGGAAGGAAGACCCTAATAGTTCCGATCGGCATAGGTCAGCCAGCCGCCGGCACCAACCAGTTCCCGGTCAAAGGGGTTGAGGGTAAAACGGCAGACAACCGTTGTACCGTCTCCGCCGGTTGCAGTCAGTGTTTCATTTTGTAGATCTACATCCACCTGAACTTCCGGGGTCAGCGTGAACAGACGATCAAGATCCTCTGTCGAAACCTCGACTGCCAGGATTCCGCAGTTGAACATGTTCTGCCGGAAAATGCGGGCGAAACTTTGGCCGATAACCACGTTGATGTCGTTGACCTCCAGGGCCCAGACCGCATGCTCCCGTGACGACCCGCAGCCGAAGTTTGACCGGGTTACCAGGACCGAGGCCTTTTGTAACTCTTCAGATTCAGGGTCAAAGCTGCCGTCATCAAGGCGCAGGTCTTCAAGCAGATGCGGTTTCAGTGCTCTTTTTGAAATCTCGGTCAAGTACTTTGCCGGAATGATTTCGTCGGTATTGATGTCATTCCTGTCTATAAAGATGGCAATGCCGCCAAATTTTTTCATCATCTCCTCCTGTCAATTGAGAAACCGGCGAGGATCGGTTATTTCACCGGTCACAGCCGCTGCCGCGGCACTTACGGGACTCATCAGATGTACCATTCCACCTTTACCCATGCGGCCGTTGAAATTTCGGTTCGTTGTTGAGGCGCAGGTTTCCCCTTCAGCAAGAACACCACTGGACATACCCAGGCAGGCGCCGCAGGTCGGGTTCAGTACGCAAAACCCGCTGTCCATAAATATTTTAATCAATCCCTCCTCAAGGGCCTGGGAGTAAATCGCAGGAGTTGCCGGAGTCAGGATACCGCGTACCTGATCGGCAATGGTCTTTCCCTTCAGGATCGCAGCGGCGGCACGAATATCTTCAATCCGGCCATTGGTGCAGGAACCGATGTAGACCTGATCAATATGGGTGCCGGCAAGCTCGGAAATATCCTTGACCTTATCCGGTTTGAAGTCATAGGTGACCTGGGGTTCAAGGGTGGAGACGTCAATCCGCAGTGTTTTTTCATAAACGGCATCATCATCGGAGTGCCATTTCTTAAAATCTTCAACAGCTGCATCTTCGGAGGCATATGCATCCTTGATAAACGGCCACAGGTAGCGGGCGGTTACCTGATCGGGCAGGCAGATGCCCGAAGTGGCCCCCGCCTCCACCGACATATTGCACAGGGTCATGCGGGAGGACATGTCCATGGATTCAATCACCGAGCCGCTGAATTCCATAATCAGATCGGTAGCTCCGTTGACCGTCAGCTGCTTTATTATATTAAGGATGATATCCTTGGCTGTTACTCCCTCAGGCATATCACCGGTTACTTCAATCTTCATGGACCTGGGAGCGCGAAAAGCACAGACCCCTTTTAAGATCCCGACTTCCAGGTCAGTGGTTCCTATTCCGGCGGCAAAGGCGCCGAAGGCTCCGTGGGTACAGGTGTGTGAATCGCCCATGATGACGGTGTAGCCTGGACGGATAAATCCTTTTTCCGGAAACAGTGCATGACAGACTCCGTTTCTGCCGATATCAAAAAAATCTTTGATTTTATGGCGGCGGGCCCAGTCACGCATGATTTTTGCCTGGGTAGCGGTTTTGGAATCTTTGGGCGGGGTAACATGGTCAATGACCGCTTTGATTTTACTCGGGTCGAATACCCGGTCCATCCCCTTGTCCATTAAATCAACAATGGCAATGGGAGTGGTGATCTCGTGACACATGACCACGTCTATATCGAGCACCATGTTGTCCGGTGTCGGGGTGTCGCGCAGGTGGGCGGCGAAGATTTTTTCAGCAATGGTTTGTCCCATGACAACCTCCAGTTCTCTCTTTGTAATCAGTCAGGCAATATGCCGCACAGCCTTTTTGCAGTGAACCCGTACATATCCTGATAGGTTGCAGTATTTACACAGAAGGTGCGGGTACGTCAATTTTTTTTACCCGGATCCGGGTTGAAGGTTCTGAAATAAAAAAAAGTATTTTTGATTATGGAGGTTTTCGATTATGTTCTATAATTGGACTATCCTGTAAACTTCAACTTTCCGCCTGGTGATATCGACTGTGAAATTTCTCTTGCTGATTGCTGCCTGCTGTCTTCTGTTGATTCCGCCCAGGGCCCTTTGTGCCCACGGCATTTCCATAGACGGCAGCTTGAAATATCCAGCCGACTTTAAAAGATTCGACTACACCTCACCGGAGTCCGTCAAGGGGGGGCAGCTGGTCCTCCATGATCTCGGCAGTTTTGACAAGATGAACCCTTTTACCTTGAAGGGAACGCCTCCTTTTGGCCTGGAAACCTTTGTCTTTGAAACCCTGGCCGTGCCAAGTCTTGATGAGCCTTTTGCCGAATACGGCTTGATTGCCAAAGATATCGTGCTGGCCCCGGATAAAAAATCCGTCACCTATACTTTAAATGATCAGGCCCGGTTTTCAGACGGCACCCCCGTTACGGTCGAAGATGTCGCCTATTCGCTTGCAACGCTGAAAAGCGACCAGGCCCATCCCTTTTATCAGATATATCTCCAGGATATCACCGGCTCTGAAATTCTTGACCGGCACAGAATACGATTCAACTTTGCAAAACCTAATCGGGAACTGCACATGATCGCCTCACAGTTACCGGTGTTAAACAAGGCATTTTACGAAAAAACCGGTTTTAATCCCCTCTCCCAACAGAAGTCCATGCGTATTCCCGTCGGATCCGGGCCCTATCTTGTTACCGACGTCAATCCGGGCAAGTCGATCACCTACACCAGAAATCCCGACTACTGGGCCAAGGATCACCCGACCCGCAAGTTCATGTTCAACTTCGACAAGATAACCATAAAATACTTTAAAGATCAGATCGTCAGTGTTGAGGCCTTCAAGGCCGGTGAGTTTGACTTCATGAACGTCAATATCGCCAAACAGTGGCAGCGCGATCTGACCGGCCGTCGTTTTGACAATGGTGAGCTGATCAAAAAAATGTTTCCCCATAAAAATGATGCGGGAATGCAGGGCTTTGTCTTTAACACCCGCAGAGAAATATTTTCCGATCCGCGGGTGCGCAGGGCCATTGGTCTGGCCTTTGATTTTGAATGGACCAATAAAACACTCTTTTTTGATCAATACACCCGCTGCAACTCCTACTTTTCCAATTCCTATCTGGCCGCCACCGGAACTCCGCAGGGAGAGGAACTTGCCCTGCTTGAACCCTACCGTGGCCGGCTTCCGGAGGCCGTCTTTACAACCCCCCTGCAGCCGCCGACCACCGTCCCGCCCAACAGCCTGCGCGGCAACCTGCGGCAGGCAAAGAAAATCTTGCAGCAGGCCGGCTGGTCGATCAGGGATGGTGTCCTCAAAAATGACAAAGGCCGGTCGTTGAGCTTTGAAATTCTGCTGGTCAGTCCTTCATTTGAGCGGGTCATGGCCCCCTTTGTCCGGAATCTGAAAAAACTCGGGATCAATGCCACCTATCGGACAATTGATTCCGCGCTTTATGGCGACCGGGTCAAGAGCTTTGATTTTGATATGATCGTCAACGTGTACGGCCAGTCGCAATCGCCGGGCAATGAGCAGCGAGACTACTGGAGTTCCGCTTCCGCCGCCCGCAAGGGGTCACGAAATTTTGCCGGGGTCAGGAATCCGGTGGTTGATGCCCTGGTCGACAAAATCGTCTATGCCGAAACCCAGCATGATCTGACCCTGGCCAGCCATGCCCTGGACCGGGTCCTCTGGTATGGATATTATGTTGTTCCCAACTGGTATCTTGCTGCCCATCGGCTGGCATACAGTCGGAAATTCAGCTACCCCACCACGCTGCCGCTGTATTATAATCCCTATCAGTTTCTGTATACCTGGTGGATAAAACCGACCGACCAGAAGTCGGCTGAGTGACCCGGGAAATGGATACGGAATCTCAAAACATGCCACCGGCCGTCTTTGCGGAAAAATACAAAGTTCTTTTTGTTGATGACGATCCCATCAATAGCGAGAGTTTTGTACTCAGTTTCTCTGAGGAATATGACATAACCACTGCGGCTTCCGGAGAAGAGGCCCTTGAAATATTCAAGAATGAACCGGGAATCAGCGTTGTTCTCTCCGATCAACGGATGGGCGGGATGTCCGGTGTCGAACTCCTCTCCAATATCTATGCCATTAATCCCGATACGGTTCGTATAATTATTACCGGTTATATTGATGTCTCGGATATTATTGATGCCGTTAATCGCGGCCATATTTATCAGTATGTCTTAAAACCATGGGATATTGTCCAGCTCAGACTTATTCTCGAACAGGCAACCCAGACCTGGGATCTGACCAGGGAAAATCAAAAACTCGCCGACGCCCTGCGGGAGAAAAATCAGTTGCTTCAGGAGGCGAATGCCCATCTCAAGGATTCGGAGAAACGACTTCGTTCACTTTCCGGTGCATTGATTCATGCCCGGGAAAATGAACAGAAACGTATTGCCCTGGAACTGCACGACGAACTGGGGCAGGCATTGGCTGCCCTCAAACTGCAGATCAGGATTATTGAGAAGGCCCGTTCAGGACAGAGTCCCGAAGCAGGCGATACCGTTCTGGGAGGACTGCATGGGCTGCGGGGATTCATTAACGAGATAATAGAAAATGTCCGCAGGTTGTCCAAGAATCTCAGCCCGGTCATCATCGATGACCTGGGCCTTGACTCCGCCATAGAGAATCTGATTCAGCGTTTCTCGGAGGTGTACGGCATTGCCTGTACCTTTGAGGTCAAGTCGTTGAGTTCTTTTTTTGCCGAAGATACCCATCTGCTCATCTATCGCCTGCTGCAGGAGGCCCTGAGAAACAGCGGTAAACATTCGGGTGCAAACAATGTTGAAATCAGTTTTCAGATCGCACCAGACCTTATCACCCTGACGGTTGAGGATGACGGCATCGGTTTTTCAGAACAGGAGACCGCGAAAATGCCGGTTGACCAACGGGGGATAGGCATGACCGTTATGGCGGAACGGGTAAAAATGCTCAACGGAGAAATGGATATCCATACCTCTCCGGGAAGGGGAACACGGGTTGTGTTCACCCTGCCGCGCAGTGTGGATTTTTCATGCACAACTCATGAATGACGCTAACGTAACTACCTGCACTCTGGACATTTTTTCTCTTGCCGACACGAAAAAAACCGGTCTGCAGATAGGGCGGCTGCTGGTTCCCGGAGATGTCCTGCTGCTCACCGGCGATCTGGGGGCGGGCAAGACCACCCTGACCCAGTCCATTGCCCGGGGTCTGGATGTGCCCGAGGATTATTATATAACCAGTCCTTCTTTTGCCCTGATGCATGAGTACCCGGGACGCTGCCCGCTCTATCATTTTGACTGTTATCGACTCCGTGGCGAAGATGATATTGAAGGGGCCGGTCTTTCCGAGTATCTTACAACCACAACCGGAGTTTGTGTGATCGAATGGGCAACCCGGTTGGGTTCTCTGACGCCTGACAATGCGCTTACCATTCAACTTGTTCTGTTGGTGGATGAACGGCGCAGGATGATGTTTCAAAGCAGGGACTCCTCCTGGCTGCGGCGTCTGGAACCCCTTTGTGCAGCTTCCGGCGACCGGGGCAGCAGATAAATCACACCGGCCCGTGGTACACGGTTTGGAATCGTTGTGAACTCATTGCCCGCTAAACGTCTTTTTGAAATTGCCCAGGCCTTATGGAAATTTTCATTGCTCGACAACCCATCTTTAACCGAAGCAAAAAACTCTTTGGTTACGAACTGCTCCACCGCAGCAACCGGGACAATGTTTTTCCCGGCACGGATGGAGACAGGGCCACCAGCAAGCTGCTGGTCAATACCTTTCTCAACATAGGGCTGGGTACCCTGGTCAGCTCCAAATGGGCATTTATTAATTTTACCGAAGAACATCTCCTTGAAAAAACGGCGTTGAACCTGCCTTCGGATAAAGTTATTGTAGAGGTGCTGGAATATGTCCCGCCCACCCCTGCAATAATTGAAGCCTGTACGGAGTTGAAAAAAAAGGGTTATATATTGGCGCTGGATGATTTTGTCTTTGCAGATGGACTCGAACCGCTGGTCGAGCTTGCCGATATTATAAAAATAGACTTTCAGGAGCTTTCCCGGGATGAAGTACAGGAAGAGACTCGACGATTAACAAATAAAAAGGTTCAGTTGCTCGCCGAAAAAATTGAAACCTATGCCCAGTTTGATGCCGCCTGGAAGATGGGATTTCATTTTTTTCAGGGTTATTTCTTCAGCCAGCCTGAAATGCTGAAAAAGAAGGCCATTCCGTCGGCTAAGATTGTCCTGCTTGATCTCCTTGCTGAAGTGAATAAAAAAGACTTCAACCTGGAGAAGATAGAAAAAATTATCCTGCCGGATGTCAGTCTTTCCTATAAACTTCTGCGATATATCAACTCGGCCTATTATTACCTGCTCAACGAGGTGACTTCAATAAAACACGCCCTCGTCTATCTCGGTGAGTCCGGAGTTCGTCAGTTCGTGTCCCTGGTTGCCACCTCTCAGCTTTCAGCCGATAAACCCTATGAGTTGATCCGGACATCCATCACCAGGGCCCGACTCTGTGAATTGCTTGCCGACTGCAGCGATCAGAATTACGACAGCTCCGAAATGTTCCTCATGGGACTGTTTTCCCTGCTTGGTGCCATGCTTGACATGCCGATGGCCGAGATTATGGAACGACTCCCTCTGCCGGTGGACATTAAAAAGGCCCTGGTTGATCAGTCCGGACCCTTTTATCCATATCTGGCCACTATAATTGCCTATGAAAACGGCGACTGGCAAAGCTGCCAGAACCTGCTTGAAACGATCAGCGTCAGCCCTAAAGAGATGCTGCAGGCCTACATGGACTCCCTGACCTGGACCGATAAGTTGACCAATGAAAAAACAGCTTGAGATTCGCTTCTCTGTCGCAATTCAGGAGCCGGGACCAATGCAATTTGTAACTATCCGGATGGGTGCACGTTTTATGCAATACCACAAACCGTAACTGTTCAAAAGTGCCCCACAAAGTCTGCGCTTAATCTACCTGTCCGTGCCGGTCAGGTCAGTGAACTGGAGTTATTTCTATGTGAATAATTTCTATGTGAATAATTTCTATGTGAATAATTTTTATGTGAATATGGCCTGATCGTGCAGAGATGGGGTGGTTACCGCAATTTTTATCTGTTCCCCTGATAAATATACCGCTGCCAAGCTGTGCAGGAAGGCAGGCGGCCACTCAAAAAAAAAATACAACAACTCATCTTGTGCCTGCAGGATGGATCGACCTACAGATGCAGCCTTTCCCAAAACATCCTGAAAAAATACTGATCCGCTCAACAAACTGGATCGGTGACGCCATTATGACTACCCCGGCGGTGCGTTCCATCCGGGAAAATTTTCCCGAGGCCGAGATCACGCTGCTTGCCTTGCCATGGGTTGCAGATGTCTTTGCCGCCAGTCCAAGGGTCGACCATATATTTGTGTATGAAAAAAACGGTCGTCACCAGGGTATTCGCGGTCGCCTGAGGCTGGCCTCCGACTTGAGGGCAAAACGATATGACGCCGCTGTCCTGCTGCAGAATGCCTTTGAAGCCGCATTGATAACAACCTTTGCCCGCATTCCGGTCAGGGGCGGATATACCACAGATGGCCGGGGAATACTTTTGACCCATGGGGTCAAAAAACATTCTGATATAGGCCTCAAGCATCAGGTCCATTATTACCAGGAAAT
>DRKH01000503.1 GCA_011051825.1 Desulfobulbus sp. | reverse complement strand
TGTGGACATTTAGAGAAGTGATCTGATTGCATGCAACCGCAAGCGTAGCAGGGCTACGCCTACGGATTGCATAATTGAAGATCGCTTTTCTAAATGTTCAAAGTGCGCCTCAGAATGCGAAGTTATTGTTGAGCGAGCCCTTAGCCTGCAGTTCGTTCGTTTTGCCTACGGAAAACACCGTTTCAAAGGGAGGTCTTTCATGATTCAAGCGAGGACAACTTGCCTTAAAAAAATTGCCGCTCACTTGCCCCTGGTCCTTATTCTTGTTTTTTCCACCGCAAATGCAGCGCCCTTTCCTGGTGGTGGCGGTCCAGGCGGAAATACATTTCAAGAGGATGGAGCAACCTTCCAGCAAAGCATGCGAGCCCGAATGCAGGCCCGCATGCAGCAGCAACAACGCAGAAAAATTCAGGACAGGATGAGCGGTATTCCGGAATCAGTGCTCAAACTGCAGAGCCTTGAACCGATACGAATGCCGGCCATCGACGAAGCGGTTGCACTTGCACTCAAAGCTGCGGCCCGGGCAGCGCGCCCACTGATCGATACCGATTTTCACAACAACGGGACGACCTTGACCGTACCAAAGGACTTCCCGACAATTCAACAGGCCATTGACAACGCCAAACCAGGTGACACGGTTCTCGTTCTACCGGGGGTCTATTTCGAGCAGCTGGTTATGAAAGACGGGATTAAACTGACCTCGGATCCATCCGGCCACGGTAACGATCCGGTTGCTGTAGCAGGTGCCCGGATCAGACTTCCTGAAAGGGTCCTCCGGACCATTATCGACGGATCAAAATCCAGGCCTTCCCGACACGGCATGATTGATTTTGACCCCGGCGTGGGACGAACAGCCATAATCGACGGCTTTACAATTCAAAATCTTCCCATACAGAATCACCATATTCCGGGTCACGCACACGGCCTCAATATCCGAGGAGCCAGCCCGGTTATTACCAATTGTCTTATTCGGAGCATGGGCAGCACCGGGATCGGCAGCCATGTGGTCTACAATGATCAGGAGAGCAGGATGTCCAAGCGTGATTTTCGCTGGGCCAATATCAAATATCAGGCCTCTGCCGTTCTGTACAACAATGTTATCCGAGACAGCGTCGGCCTGGGCATCGGCTGTAATCACTTTTCCAGCCCCTTTATTCTCGGTAATGAAGTTTTCAACAATGATGATTCCAGCCTGGGCGAGACCCCGTCTCCGGGGATGGGCAATAAGCACGGTTCGTTTGCGACAATTATCGGCAATATTGTTCATGACAACCCGGGTGGAGGTATCATGGCCAAAACCGGTGCCCTGCAAGGGAAATACGGTATCGACCGAAAAACTCATCCAACCATACGCAACAACGTGATTTACGACAATGGCCGTCGAAAACCCGGCATATCCTGTAAAAACGCCGGGAGCCTGGAAACACCCATTGTTATCAGTAACAATTATGTGTACAGGGCAACCGGGGTCGGCATCGGCTTGAGAGAGAACTCGATCGCTATTGTTGAAGACAACATGGTCATGCACAGTCAGGGACCGGACATCACCATAAATAACTCGATCGTCTTAAAACTCGACGGAAACAAAATCATCGGCCTTGCAACTGCGCCCGGTATAACCATTGTCAACGGATCAACGGTCCATGAAATGATCGGCAACGCGGTTGAAAACGGCAAACTTCCCCGGTTCATGGTTGATCATAAAAGTGAGGTAAAGGAGGCTGGAAGCCGGTAGATGATATGGATCCAGATGCGTGAGTAATCGGCCGGCGCTTTGATCATGGATTCCTTTTTCACGGCCGGAACTCCCGGGCCTCGACACCGAACCGGCGAATGAGCCGCTGCAGGGCCTGTCGTTCCATGCCCCCCTGCCGGGCGGCGGCAGAGACATTGCCCTGGTTTGAAGCCAGGATATTGGCCAGATAGGAACGGGTAAAAAAACTAAGGACCTCTTCCTTGGCTTCCTTATAGGGCAGGTGAAGAAAACAGGTCTGATTAACCATCGGCCCGCCGCTCTCCCTGGAAAACTCCGTCTCATCTCCCATGAGGTCATGGGGTGTGATCAAATCGCCGTTTGAGAGCAGCACTGCCCGGTTAATGGTGTTCTGCAACTCCCGTATATTTCCACGCCAGGGGCGACGCAGCAGGCACTGCAGGGCCTCGGGCATGAATTCCAGGTCCTCACGCCCATGCTCCTCGCAGTACAATTCCAGAAAATGCTGGGCCAGCAGGGGTATATCATTAGGGATCTCGGCCAGGCTCGGCATAACCACGCTGACGACATTGAGGCGATAATACAAATCCTCCCTGAACTCTCCCCGCTCTATTTTTTCTTCCAGATTCTGATTGGTTGAGGCAATAACACGTACATCCACCGGATAGGTCCTGGTCTGCCCCAGGGGCTGGATCTCTTTTTCCTGCAGCACCCGGAGCAGTTTCGTCTGAATGGAAACCGGAATATCGGCAATTTCATCCAGCAGGAGGGTTGAACCGTTGGCCTCTAAAAACAGCCCGTCTTTATCACGATCAGCGCCGGTAAAGGCACCCTTTTTGTAGCCGAACAATTCACTTTCAAGGATCTGTTCCGGCAGGGCCGGACAGTTGACGGTGATCATCCTCCGATCCGCCCGCTTACTCATGGCATGGAGAGCCCGTGCGGCAAGCTCCTTGCCGGTTCCAGACTCACCTCGAATCAGGACCGTTGCCTTACTCGGGGCAAGACGGGCCAGCAGATCAAGGACCTGACTCAGTTTTTTTGAGCGGCCGACAAACCCGGTCTCCTTTTGATGTTCGATCAGCAGGTTGTGCAGCTGTACATTCTCACGGAGGAGATGGGTCCGTTCCACGGCCCGGTCAACGGCATGGACGATCTTGTCATTTTCAAAGGGTTTTTCAAAAAAATCATACGCTCCTTCTTTCAGGGCCTGGACCGCCATTTCAATGGTTCCGTATCCGGTCATAATAATACTGCTGACGGTCTGGTCAATCTCCTGCAGTCTTTGTAGAAACTCAAGCCCGTCCATGCCGGGCATTTTAATATCGGTGAGCACCACATCCGGAGTCCAGGAGTCGGCAATCTCCAGTGCAGCCTGACCTGATTCGGCCACCCGCACAGTGCAGCCGCACTTTTTGGCAATCACCTTTTTCAGCAGGATAAGCATATCCCGCTCGTCATCAACCACCAGAACCCTTTTTTCTTTTTTGTCCGCCTGCATATTCCGTTCACCCGGCCGTTTTATTATTCATTGCCTGGAAACAGGTCTGCACAAAACGACCCGAGACCGTGTCGGCCATGGAAAACTGCAGCCGTTCATCGGGCTGAAAGGTACCGGTCAGGGCCAGAAAAATATTCTGGGAAAGATTGGTCAACATGGCGGCAAACTCTTTTTTGCGCTGATCGCTCAGTTGGGTATGCTGCCAGCGGCAACGAAAGGGTCGATTCGAATACAGCAGGCAACGCCCACCTGAAGAAAGAGGACACCAGGTCTCGGTGGCGGCAAAAAGGCTGTCGAAATTTTCATTGATCAAACAAGGATAGCGCAGGTGCAGTGTTTGCACGGTCTTCATAACGCCTAAATATTCCATAGCCCTGTCCATGATCAGTTGGCGGGCATCCTGACTTAAGGTCGCGTTGACTTTGGTCTGCAGATAAATACTCTCGGCAAGCTGCAGTTCAAAATAATCCTTACAGCAATCATCAGAGGTATCGCCACAGAGAGATGGACCTCCGCAAGCCTTCAAATCCTCATCAAGTTCCTGAACAAAGGCCTCATACTCCTGGAAAAAAGGACTGAGGTCAACCGAGCTTTTGGTCTCGATCCGGGGCTCGGCCACGGCAAGTACCCCTTCCTGTTTATGGAATTTTCTCAGGAGCTTCCACTGGCTGAAATTTGTCGGGTTTGCCCGGGTTTTCTTTAAAATCTTTTCCGCCTTTTTCAAGCCCAGGCCGCGGCGGACCAGATATGCGGAGACAATGGTTCCGGTTCGGCCATGGCCGTGACGACAGTGGACAAGAACTTTTTTCCCAAGATAGACTGCCTCATCAAGCCATTCCAAAGCCTTTTCCATGTCTTGCATGGAAGGTGCACATTCATCGGGAATGGGCAGGTAGTAGACTTCAAACCCCGCCTTTTCCTCAATCTCATACAGATCGCTGAACTCGGCACAGAGATTCATGATCGCGACAATGCCCATTTTCCTGATTTCATCAAGGTCTTCATGGGACATGGGCGCATGACCGACGGCAAGCTGACTGGTTATCCAGGTTGGTTCATACATAAGGATTAAAGGCGGGCAAGCCCGCAAGGTATTCAGCCTGAAGGCTGTTGGGAAGGAACAGGTTTCATTCTTTTCACCCACACCATTCGGCCTGCAGCCAAAAGGCATTTGCAATACAATAACAGCATGTTACACCTATTACAAACAGCTTACCTCCCATTGCAGAAGTTCAAAAGTAATGCACGAATGACACTATATGAACCGGTCTGATCGGACAAAAAAGGTCCTTGAATATTCCGCGGGAGGCTGGTGTGCCGTACCAGACAACAATCAGGAGAAATGATCAAAACCACGGTAATCGATGGCCGTCACCGTTTTGTAGCCATCCTCTTCCGCAACCAGGTACATTCCTTTTTCCCCGACCATTCTACCTACAGAATACAAGACATACCCTGACTTGGCTACCACTTCCTGCAGCTTTTCTGTTGCACTCTCTGGAACCGTGAACAGCAGCTCGTAATCTTCACCACCGCTGATCATCCAGTCCAGGCTGTCCTGCTCAAGAAGCGCTGCCGCTTTTTCCAGATCAACATCATGGGGGAGTTGTGCACGGTTTATCCGGGCGCCAAGTCCGCTCCGCTCACAGATATGGGCAAGATCGGTGGCCAGACCATCGGACAGATCCATCATGGCATTCACCAGTCCGCTGCGGGCCAGAATATTACCCAGCCTGACCCGGGCACGGGGATCCAGATGGGCTTCATACAACCGCTTGAATTCTTCTTCACGGCCAGCCTCCCCCCGGTAGAGAGCAAGACCGGCAGCGGCAAGACCCAGGGGCCCGCTGACATAGATACGGTCTCCAGACCGTGCACCATGGCGATACAGGACCTGCCCTGTTTCCGCCTCACCAATCACGGTCAGGGTCAGGGTTATGCCGGCAGGGCTTGATACGGTGTCACCACCGATGAGCAGGCAGCCGTACCGATCACAGGCACGGGCAACGCCTTTGCTCAAGCTCAGGGCCCACTCGTCATCAAAATCCGGCGGCAAGCCAAGAGAAAAGAGGAGATAGCGAGGAAAGCCCCCCATTGCCGCGATGTCGCTGACATTGACCGAAACAGCCTTTTGACCGAGCAACTCGGGTGGATGCCATTGCCGGTCGAAATGAACCAATTCCATCAGGGTATCCATGGTGTAGAGCAGAACCAGTTCATCGGTTTTCCGGACAACCGCGCAGTCATCGCCGATTGCACACAACAGGGCCGGATCGTTTTTGAGACCGGCCATGGCATCAATACGCCGAATCAGCTCACGTTCTTTCATCGGCAGCCGAACTCTTCGGGATACGTTGACGGCAGATACCGGGTTAAAAAGTTACGGACTTCCCCGCCGTCGGTACAACCAAGAACGGCATGGCTCAGTTCAACAAGCTGCCGGTAATTGGAACGACGCAAAATTCTGCGGACATGGGGAATGGCCGATGGCCGCATGGACAACTCATCCAGCCCCAGACCGAACAGAACCGAGGCGCTGACCACCTCACCGGCCATCTCACCGCAGAGAGAGACCTCAATCCCCTGCCCGTGACCGGCATCCACCGTTTGCTTAATCATTCTCAACACGGCCGGATGAAACGGTTCATACATGTGGGCCACGTACTGGTTGCCCCGGTCAATGGCCAGGGAATACTGAATAAGATCATTGGTGCCGATGCTGAAGAAATCAACGGTCTTGGCAAGTGAGTCGGCCATGATAACCGCACTGGGGACCTCGATCATGATCCCCAGTTCCACATTGGTATCAAAAGGGATCTGCCTGCGGGTCAAATCAGCCTTGACTTGAAGGAGAATGCCCTTGACATGCTGCAGTTCCGACAAAGATGAGATCATCGGCAGAAGAATACGGAGCCGACCATGCACCGATGCCCTGAGCAGGGCCCGCAACTGGGTTCTGAAAAGACCCGGTTCACGAAGCGAGTAGCGGATGGAGCGCAGTCCAAGAGCCGGATTACGTTCCACCCCCGGACGAATACCGCTCTCCGGCAGGTGTCTGCTGAATTTATCGCCCCCCACATCCAGGGTCCGAATCGTTACCGGCATGGGGGCAAGCGTGCCGACCAGCGCACTGTAGGTACTGGTGAGCATATCCTCATCCGGGATCCGGTCACCATTGAAGTAATCAAATTCACTCCTGAAAAGACCTATCCCCTCCCCCCCGTAGCGCAGCACGCTCTGCACCTCATCCTCCATCTCGATATTACCCGCCAGACGCACCTTATGACCGTCAAGGGTTTCCGAGGCCAGATGAATATAGAGCGCCAGCTCTTCGGAAAAGTTTCTGTGCTGCCGGTCATATTCACGATACTGACTGAGCTGGTCCCGGGTCGGATTCAGATAGACGCGGCCGAAAAAACCATCCAGAATGACCATATCACCACTGACACAGTTCCGGGTGACATCTCCCAGTCCGACAACAGCGGGGATATTGAGTGAACGGGCGACAATAGCCGTATGCGAGGTCATGCCGCCTTCTTCGGTGATGAAGCCAAGGACATTTTCCGTCTGCATGCGCAGGGTATCCTCGGGTGAGAAGTCATGCCCGACCACGATAACCTTTGCATCAATATTTGCCAGCATATCGTCTTCACGGCCGGAAAGCAGGCCAAACACCCGGTCGACTACATTCTGGACATCCACGTACCGCTGGCGGATATAAGGATCGGCAATGGTATCAAATCTCTTCTTGATTTTACCCAGGGCCTGATCCAGTGCCCATTCCACATTAATTTCCTTTTCCCGGATTATATCCACCGTCCGTTCAAGGATCATCTGATCTCTGAGGATCAGAATATGCGAATCGATTATGGAAAGGGCATCGGCAAGATCACCGGCAAAGGTTTTACGCAGCTCCCGAAGTTCGGCTTCGGCCTGTCCTGCCGCAGTGAGAAAACGCTGGATTTCCCCATCAACCTGATCGGATTCCAACCGCTTCCAGACCGCCCGATGGGTATGCTTTTTAAGAACAAGAATCCGGGCGACAACAATACCCGGTGAGGCGCCGATACCAAACAGGGTCTGTGATTCACTGGTGGGGACATGGTTGTCTGCTGTATTGTTGGGCGCCATCAAATCGTCTGATCGTGATGGGTCACAGG
>DRKH01000502.1 GCA_011051825.1 Desulfobulbus sp. | reverse complement strand
AGGGGCGACCATACCGGGGAACAGAACAATATCCCGTAAAGGCATCAGGGGATAAACATCGGGGGTAAAATCACTCATATTTTCCGTCTATATAAATAGTGTTAAACGTAGTTTTGAAAGTCGTCGGACGGATGCAAAAGGCCCCGTCGACGGAGAGTGGCTGCAGGCGGTAAGGCACCGGGTAAGGTGCAGAGAGAGTATCCGGCAGGCAGCCCCGCGTACGTGATCAGGGGCACCGCACGGAGTCTCGCAGGCTCGCTTACCTCTTCGCACGATCGTGACTGCACAAATCTACCTGATTACGTACAAAGCTCAGCTTTTCACAACTCAGGGATAACATCGCTTGTTCTTCCGGATTGCAGGGCCCTGTAAATTCATCATTAATTCACTGGGTTCGTAATGTCCTCCGCTATTCAGCGATGGTATCCCTTGCATTCGGCTGAGGATTGTGGGTAATCAAATAAATCTATGGCGCCGCTGAACACGTACAGGTTTAAGATAGATGAAAACACATAGTTACAACTCCTGTGACCAGGTACAGCCCCGTGCTACTCCGTCCGGAGAACACAGGTTCCCGGTGTGCGATCCGGCTGGGTACGCATGAACGCTGCAGGATACTTCTCAACAGAGTTACGCACTCTTTTTCTTTTTACTGTTCTCATAGAGGATGACAGGGTACTCGCCGTCGAGAATAACCTGTTTGTTGATCAGGCATTCCGTGGCATGCTCGTCGGAAGGCAGCTCATACATCACATCAAGCATGGCCTCTTCCATAACCGAACGTAAACCACGGGCACCGGATTTACGTTCAAGAGCTTTTTTAGCTATAGCCTGCAGAGCTCCTTCGGTGAAACGAAGAGCTATCCCCTCAAACTCAAACAATTTCTGGTACTGCTTGGTCAGGGCATTCTTCGGTTCCTTGAGAATCCTGATCAGATCCTCCTCAACAAGCTCCTCCATAGTGGCGATAACCGGCAGCCGGCCGACCAGCTCGGGAATAAGACCGAACTTGAGCAGATCCTCCGGTTGAATACCGGACAGGATCTCACCGATACTTTTCTTGCTTTCCCCCACCACCTTGGCGCCGAAACCGATTGCCTTGGTTCCGGTTCTCCGCTTGATGACCCCGTCAAGGCCGACAAAGGCCCCGCCGACGATAAAGAGAATATTCGAAGTATCGATCCGAACCAGTTCCTGCTGCGGATGCTTACGGCCGCCCTTGGGCGGAACCGAGGCCATGGTCCCCTCGATAATCTTGAGCAGTGCCTGCTGGACACCTTCTCCGGAGACATCACGGGTCAGGGAAGCGGAATCGGATTTACGGGCGATCTTGTCAATCTCATCGATATAGATGATGCCGCGCTCGGCCGCTTCCACATCATAGTCGGCTGCCTGCAGCAGGTTGACCAGGATATTTTCGACGTCATCACCGACATAACCGGCTTCGGTCAGAGTGGTGGCATCGGCAATGGTAAACGGTACGTTAAGAATTCGGGCCAGGGTCTGGGCGACAAGCGTCTTGCCGCTGCCGGTGGGGCCGATCAGAATAATGTTGGACTTCTGGAGCTCAACCTCAGCGGAAAAGTTTTCACTCTGGGAGGCAATCCGCTTGTAATGGTTATGGACCGCCACCGACAGGACCCTTTTTGCATAATCCTGGCCGATGACGTACTCATCAAGATGCGCATTGATCTCTTTGGGTTTGAGAACCCGGGCCGGGCCATTGTCCCCTTCACCTTCCTCTACGGAATCAATAACGATCTCGTTGCAGAGATCAATGCATTCATCACAGATGTAGACATTGGGTCCGGCAACAAGCTTGCTTACCTCGTCCTGATTCTTCCCGCAAAAAGAGCAGGAACAGGAAACGGATTGTTCATCATGATAGTCGTCACTCATGACTCATTCTCCTGATCGATCTCCTTCCGGCTGGTCAAGACCTTATCGATAATACCGTATTTGCAGGCCTCTGCTCCACTCATGAAGTTGTCCCGCTCGGTATCATTCTGTACCTTTTTTATGGTCCTGCCGGTGTGGTGGGAAAGAATTTTATTCAGATCGCTGCGCATGCGAAGGATTTCCCTGGCATGGATATCAATATCCGTGGCCTGGCCCTGAAACCCGCCCATGGGCTGATGGATCATGATCCGGGAATTAGGCAGAGAAAACCGCTTGCCACTGGCTCCGGCCGCAAGCAGCAGAGCGCCCATGGAGGCCGCCTGCCCCATGCACAGCGTGGCGACATCGGAGCGGATGTACTGCATGGTATCATAAATGGCCAGCCCGGCAGTAACCGATCCTCCGGGGGAGTTGATATAAAAGGTGATATCCTTATCCGGATCATCGGCCTCGAGGAAGAGCAGCTGGGCAATAATCACACTGGCTACATCATCGGTCACCTGGGAGCCGAGAAAAATAATGCGTTCCTTTAATAAACGCGAGTAGATGTCAAAGGCCCGCTCACCGCGCGGACTCTGTTCGACAACCATGGGAACAAGGTTCATATATGTATTCTCCACTGTAATGGACAGGAAGTTTCCAGGGTGCCTTGAAAGATTGTGCTGTTGCCCAGCCGGCCGACTTGACCGTTCAGCGATCGCTGCATCCTACCTGGACAAAAATCCTCCTCTTTCAAGGCACTCTCCGGTAATAAAAAATGTTTATGCGGTTTCTTCGGCAGCTGCCTCAATAAACTTTGCATTTTCCCGCAGAAACTGCAGAATTTTTTCATTGAGCAGCTCATTGATAAAGGGCAGCACCTCTTCACGGCGCTTAAAGTAACTCTTCACCTCGGGAAGCGTCATGTTATACTCATCTGCGATCCGCTGATAACCTCGTTCAATGTCCTCATCGGCCAGTTTGATCTCTTCGACCTCAGCCACTTTTTTCAGCAGGAAATCACCACGAACCCGTTTTTCAGCAACCGGTTTGTTATTCTCGATCAGATCTTCGAGCTTGATGCCGGCGGATTCCATGGTCAAGTTGCTGCGTTTAAGGTGTTCCTCGGTCTGTTTGACCATTTCCTGTACTTCGTACATGACAAGCCGTTCCGGAACCTCAAACGCATTGAGTTCGATCAACTTCTGCATGATCCGGTCATCAAGCTCACCGGCCATGGCCTCTTCCTTGGCCTTTTTAAGGTCAGCTTCAACCTCCTTGCGCAGATCTTCCAGGCTCTCATGGTCCGGATTGATATCCTTGGCAAATTCGTCATCAAGCTCCGGCTTAATCCGAACCTTGACATCTTTAATGTCCACCTTGAATTCAACCGTCTTACCGCCCAGAACCGGATTGGGATAATCTCCGGGAAAATCGATTTCATAGAGGGTTTTTTCACCCTTTTTCAGGCCCAGGAGCTTGCTCTCAAACTCTTCGCCCAACCGGTGCTGACCGACGTCGATGGAATAATCGGTATTGTGGACTTCCTTCATGGCCTTGCCGTTATGGAACCCCTGGAAATCAACCACCACCAGATCGTCATTTTCAATGCCGTGATCATCATCGGCGGACTTGAGCGCAGCCTGCCCCCGACGCAGCTCCTCAATTTTTTCATCCACTTCGCTTTCGCTGACCTCGGTTGCCGGCTTTTCGACCTCAAGGCCCTTATATTCAGACAACTCAAAGACAGGTTTAACATCAACCATGGCAATATAGGAGAAGGTCCCTTCATCACTAAAGCTGTGCTCGACAATCTCCGGATGGACGACGGTATCGAGTCCTTCCTTTTCAACCGCATCAAAATAGGTTTCCTGGACCAGCTTTTCACCGACCTCGGCCCGCACCTGATCCCGATAATTTTTTTCCAGTACGGTTCGCGGAACCTTGCCCCGTCGGAACCCCTTGATATGCACATCTTTTTTTAATTTGTTGTATGCCTTATCCAGCGCTTTACTCACATCTTCCGCGGGAAGGGTAATGGTCAGCTTCCGGGTCAGTTCACTTACATTTTCAACTGCGATATCCATGAAAACAACGTCCTTTTCGTCATTGCCTGTTCATATGAGCAGAGCATTTATTCTTTTTTTGCCATACCGAACCGGCCGGTTGACAAGATACTATGTCGATTATGGTGCGAGAGGGGGGAGTTGAACCCCCATGCACTCGGTGCGCTGGATCCTAAATCCAGTGCGTCTACCAGTTCCGCCACTCTCGCGCTGAACATTAACAAATAACCAGTTTACGGCAATTCGTCAAGTACAGCCTCGATGCGGATCGTACTATTTCCCCGTCAAATCACAGAAAATCGCCTGCTAAAAATACCACAACAGAGAAAATAGGGTTTCCGTGGCAGGGGCGGCAAATTCCTGTGCCCGTGTCAACCCGAGTCGAAGGGAAAAATCCGGTGTTAGAGTCAGGGACTGGACAAAGGATACCGACCACAGCCACCGATTCCGGTAAAAAAAAGAATAACCGGCCCGGGCCTGAACAATACAGCGCCACCGGTCCAGGCCTGCACGAAGCCCGACAACCGGCCCAAGAGTCATATCCAGACCGTCCTCAAACCGGTCATTTGCCAGCAGTTCTCCCGTAAAGAGACCATAGCCGCTGAGGGAACGCGTCATTTCAGTACTCAGACCAAATCCTGCCATTGCCCGGGCGGTCAGGTGATCACCGGTGTCCTGGTAGCGCATCTGCTCCAGGCCGACACGTGCCATCCAGGAAACCGGGCGCACCAGAAGGTCTCCGGGCGCAAGCGAGACAATATTAACCAGGTCAACGCTCTGCAGCTTAAGCTGCTCCTGGTCCGGGTAGTAGCGCAGCCTGGTAGAGAAAAAATCAACCCCGGCCCCGTCAACATAGCCGCCCCCCGGGTCCATCAAATCATGCAGCACCGGGCGAAAGCCGAGCTCAATAAAAAAATCCCCATCATCGTCTCCAAGGCTGACCGCTGTTCTGGCTGTCCCGTGCCCCTGGTCCGGGCGGACGTGAGGGGGAGCAACAACCACTGGTGATAAATCAACCTGCAAGCGGTTGCGGATTTGAAGAAGATCCTGAAAAACCGGGGCATGAACGTTATTTTTACCGGTGGCGACTGCCTGTTTATATAAAAAGAGGTCAATGGCGGCATCGAGTATTTCCGCCTGCCTGCCAGGCTGCCGGCTCTCCCATAGTACCTTATCCGACGGCTGCGCCTGCACGGCAAACGACCGCACCATTTTTTTCTGATCTTTTGAAAAGGTTTTGACCCGTTGCTGCAGCACCGTTCTCGTTGAAGGCCGGTAGTGGACCCCCTGCAGCAGCCCGGGGACAGCGGTCAGGACCCGGATGGTATCAACCGGAACCGCGGCAAACTGCATTTTTTTTGTCAAATCAAGATCAGGGCGGGCAACCTCAAGCAGGGCAAGGAGCTGGAAGGAACAGTTCTCATCAATAAAAAAATAATCAAAGGAGGCCCTGTTCAGCTCCCGGACATGGAGGAGCAGAAATCGTGTTTCTTCAGGACTCAGGCCGAGACGGTATTCGTAGATATCACGGTTCTCCAGAGCACCGTAGGCCCGGACCTGATCCACATACAAACCGACGGAAAACCGACCCGAATATCCGCCGAATAGGCCCTTCACGGCGTAACCGACCCCGGGTTTCTCATCGGTTACGGCAGCAAAATTAATACTCGGCGCCAGCAGGGGTGAACGTCCGTTTTTCTGCTCAACCCGCAACAGGGTATGGCCGAACATCGATGCCGGATTATTAAGATAGGATACCGGAAAGACAAGGGTTATCCCTTTCGGATCCATGGTTTCAAGCCACCGGGCCAAATCGGAACAGGATGGTTTGGGAAGGAAATCGGGATCAAAGGAGAGTTGCTCGCTGAGCCACTGGTATCTGGCGGGATACAGGCATTGGGGATGCTCCTGCTCCCGGCCGGGTTCAACGACCTGAAAAAAGGAGCGCAGACTTGCGACCCCTT
>DRKH01000501.1 GCA_011051825.1 Desulfobulbus sp. | reverse complement strand
TCTGCCCTGGCTGTTTTTCCCACCGGCCAGGGAAAAAGCCTGTGCTACCAGCTGCCTGCCCTGCATCTGCCGGGCTTGACCCTGGTGGTTTCACCTCTCATGGCATTGATGAAGGATCAGGTTGATTTTCTTGTTTCCATGGGAGTTTCTGCTGCTCGCCTTGATTCGTCTCTCGGCTTTAATGAAGTCACCGCGGTTTATGATCAGCTGAATAACAACGAATTGAAACTGCTGTATGTTGCCCCGGAACGGTTTGCCAATGAACGGTTTGTGGGACTTATATCCCGCCTTAAAATTTCCCTGATGGTTATTGATGAGGCCCACTGTATTTCTGAATGGGGGCATAATTTCCGTCCCGATTATTTGAAACTTGCTGAACTTGCAACCTCGTTTGCCGTGCCTGCAGTGTTGGCACTGACCGCTACTGCCACCCCGCAGGTATCAAAGGATATCTGCAGGAGTTTCTCCATAGCTGCTGAAGATTATGTACAGACCGGGTTTTATCGGCCCAACTTAAGCCTGTTGTTTGCGCCTGCAGAAAATCCTGACCAGGTACTGCTGCAGCAGCTCTCCGAGAACCCGGCCGGGCCGACCATTGTCTATGTAACCCTGCAGAAAACCGCACAAAAGGTGGCAGCGTTCCTCCAGGAGAACGGGTACTCGGCCCGGGCCTATCATGCCGGGTTGAAAAATGATCTGCGTCAGGAGGTGCAGGAATGGTTCATGGCCTCGGACACGGCTGTTGTAGTTGCAACCATTGCCTTTGGCATGGGGATTGACAAAAGCAATATCCGCTCAGTGTATCATTATAATCTGCCCAAGAGTCTGGAAAACTATTCCCAGGAGATCGGCAGGGCAGGGCGGGATGGACAGCCTTCAGTCTGCATGATGCTCGGCAGTGGTTCTGATCTGTTGAACCTGGAAAATTTTATTTACGGCGATACCCCGGATGATGCCGCGGTGCGGGCATGTATTGACCATATTCTGGAGCAGCCCCGGACTTTTGATTTAGGGGTCTATGAACTTTCCGGAATGTTTGATATTCGAACGCTGGTTATCAAAACCCTGCTCACCTATCTTGAGCTTGAAGGGGTGATCATATCGACCGGGCCGTTTTATTCCAGTTACAAGTTTAAACCGTTGAAGCCGTCAACAGAGATCCTGGCCCGCTTTGATCAGGAACGGCAAAATTTTCTGCGCACCCTGTTTTCCTGCGCGGTCAAGGCAAAGATATGGTTTACCATTGACCTCAATGAGGCAGTGCAGAAGACCGGCAGCCCCAGAAAACGGGTGATTGCAGCCCTGGATTATCTTGAACAGTCGGGTGATCTGGTACTTGAGGTAACCGGAGGCAGGCTTGGTTACCGTCAACTTGACCACCGTGACCGGAACATTGATGAATTAAAAGAAAAACTGGTTCAACGATTTGGCCGCCGCGAAGAGAACGATCTTGCCCGGCTGCAGCAGGTGATTGACCTGATCAATCATGAGGGGTGCAAAATCCGTTACCTGCTTGACTATTTTGGTGAACAGCTTGGGCAAGACTGCGGGCACTGCTCCTTTTGCCTGACAGGAAAAAATGAGCCGCTGACCAGAGAGGATGCTGAATCCATGCTGCCGGATGATGATATTGCCGGCCGCCTGATACAGCTCCGCGAGCAGTATCCCCAGGCCCTGGAAACACCCCGCCAGTTGACCCGTTTTCTCTGCGGCCTCTCTTCCCCCATGTTAACCAGAAATAAGTTGAGCGGACATGAGCTGTTTGCACAATGTAAAGAGCTCGAGTTTTCAACTTTACTTGAATGGGTTAAGAGGTCAGTCTTCCAACAGTAGCTTCACAGCTCGTGGTATTTGAGCACATTGCCACAGGCTTTTTTTTATTCCAAGACATTTATTATTCCAAGACATCAGGATGTTACACCGCGGAGCAGTGTAACAGGATAGCTCTTGCAGCACCGCTCTGCGCCATTTACAGATAACCCAGCATGGCTGGACCAAATTTTCAGGTCACAGCCACAACGAACGATGAAAATAGCCTGAATAAACAATGCTTCGCGGGCTATTTTCGGATAAAAGGAAACAATATGAAAAGCTATCATAAAGAACTCTGGTATGAAATTCCCACCCGTCGCGCTTTTGTAAATATTACCTCCGACGTTGAGGCCTGCCTTGCCGAATCCGGCATTCGGGAGGGGCTGTGTCTGGTCAACGCCATGCATATCACGGCCTCGGTCTTCATCAACGATGATGAATCCGGTCTACATCACGATTACGAAGTATGGCTGGAAAAGCTGGCACCCCATGCGCCGGTGGAACAATATAGGCATAACGGCTACGAGGATAACGCCGATGCCCATATGAAACGACAGGTCATGGGCCGAGAGGTTGTGGTGGCCATCACCGAAGGAAAGCTCCATTTCGGGACCTGGGAACAGATCTTTTATGGTGAGTTCGATGGTCGCAGAAAAAAAAGGGTGTTGGTCAAGATAATCGGAGAATAAAAAGAAAACGCAACAGACGACTCGGAGGGGAGGTCGAGCCGCCTGTTGGCCGGCCCTGGCCGGGAATCATCTTCCTGCCCGGTCAAGGCTCAGTTTTAGTTTTTTGCCGTTGTCTCCGTCGGTTGGGTGGGGAACTTGGCAATGCACTCCTGAAGTCCCTCAATGTTGGTGGCCGCTTCCACGCAGTTTCTCTTGCTGGTCAGAATATCCAGCATAGCCGGGTTTTCTTTTGCCTTATCCATTTTAACGATGATGTCGCCCAGGGTCTTTGCCTGCTCGGTTGTAAAGTCATCGGCAAGGGCAGGGCCGGCGATAAAGGCGCAGGCGATGGTGGCGAGAATCAATTTCTTCATGTTTGTGTCCTCCAGTTTTTTTAAATAAGAAAAGAAAAGAAAAGTCTTAAGGTACTTGGAGTTGTCTTAAAGCATCAACTGTGCCACTCTTTACTATTTACGGACATCTCCCCTGCAGATGCCCTATACTCCATGGTTTGCTCGTATTTATTAATATGGTCCCGCCCCTGGATCGATCCTGCTTTACCGATTCTGTCTCCCTGAGAAAACAATTGAGAGGCTCTAGAAGATAACTACCTGTTTTGCAATAATTTTATATGTTGCCGTGGACGGACATGAAAACTGGTGGATCTTTTGAATCCCCTGTTTTAACGTTGTTTTGTGGTGTATCGGATTTTGAGGTTTGTATTTTTCAGGTCCCTGAATAGATGGAGAAACGATCTGGAGTAAAGAATGATGGTTTTTATTAATTGACAACTTGTCTCAACAGGTGCAAGGTATAGCACATGGAAGAGTCCTTCTGGATTGAATCTGAAAATAACGTCCTCTTAACCTGCTTCAAAAAGAGTACCTCATGCAGCCATACAGTGACTTTTTATTGATTGTTCAAAGAATATTCTCCAACCGCCGGAAATTGTCCTTTAGGATAGCGCGTGGAATAGATTGTTTTTTCCGGGATGTTACGGTGTTGGGTTTATTTTTTCTGCTGATTATGCAACCTGTCATGACGCCTTCTTTTGTATATGCCGAGGACAGGCAGGGGCAGATTGAGAAAAGCCGGAGCACGATTATGAATGAAAAACCCAATCGATTAATTAACGAAAAAAGCCCCTATCTGTTGCAACATGCCTATAACCCGGTGGATTGGTATCCCTGGGGTAAAGAACCCTTTGCCAAAGCCAAAAGGGAAAATAAACCTATCTTTCTTTCCATCGGCTACTCCACCTGCCACTGGTGCCATGTCATGGCCCGGGAATCTTTTGAAAATCCTGAAATTGCCGCGCTGCTCAACAAGTGGTTTGTCTCCATCAAGGTGGACCGGGAGGAGCGACCCGATATCGATCAGATGTATATGGCCGCGACCCAGGCTTTAAACGGTTCCGGCGGCTGGCCGATGTCGGTTTTTCTGTTTCCAGACGGCAGGCCCTTTTACGCCGCCACCTATATCCCGCCCACTGGCATGTATGGGCGTCCGGGCTTTCCGGAAATACTGGTAGCTATCAACAAGGCATGGCATGGGCGCAGGGAGGAATTGCAGCAGACTGCAGACAAGTTGATCCATGCCCTGAAAGGCGGATATCGGAAACCGGCCGGCAAGATTAATCCCGATGTCTCCAAACGGGCTCTGGCCTCTTTAACGGAAAGCTTTGATGCCAAATACGGCGGATTCGGCAGTGCGCCGAAATTTCCCCGTCCCGTGACCTTGAATTTTCTTTTTCAGTCCTATCATACCGATGGAAACAAACATGACCTTGATATGGCCCTGTCCACGTTGCAGGCCATGGCAAAAGGCGGCATCTATGATCATCTCGGCGGCGGATTTCACCGCTATTCCGTCGACGAACAGTGGCGGGTACCCCATTTTGAAAAAATGCTCTACGACCAGGCCCAGCTGCTGGATTCGTATCTTGATGCGTACCAGATCACCGCAGATAAACGATACGCCGCAGTGGCCCGTGAAATCGCCGAATATGTCCTGCGGGACATGCATGATTCCGGCGGTGGTTTTTACTCGGCTGAAGATGCCGACAGTGAGGATCCCTACGCACCCGGCAGTCATAGCGAAGGCGCCTATTACCTGTGGACGGAAGAGGATATCGTTGGGACCCTGGGCGCCCGGGCGGCAGATATCTTTAATTTCTGCTACGGGGTCGAGTTCTCCGGCAATGGCCTGAACGATCCGCAGAAGGAGTTTGCCGGCCGCAATATTCTCTATCGGGCCCATTCTTCCGAGGAGGCGGCAAAACATTTTTCCATGGCCGTGGCTGAGGTCGATAATTCGCTTGCCGGATCCCGCAGCATTTTGTTTCACAAACGGGAACAACGGGTGCGGCCACATCTTGATGACAAGATTATCACGGCCTGGAACGGTTTGATGATCGGTGCGCTGGCCAGGGCAGGTTCGATCCTGCGGGAGCAGCGCATGATTGACGGGGCCCGGGCTGCGGCGGAGTTTATCCGGACTGAGCTTTATGATCAGCCTTCCGGCACGCTAAAACGAAGATACCGGGACGGCGAGGCCGGGCTTTCCGGGCAGCTGGACGACTACGGGTTTCTGACTTCAGGGTTGCTGGAGCTCTATCAGGTGGAGCAGGACCCGAAGCTGCTGGCCTGGGCCCTGGAGATGACGGAAACATCGATTCGTCTTTTCCGGGATACCAGGGCAGGAGGGTTCTTTGATTCTCTCCCGGATGATACTGTACCCCTGCGCCTGAAGAGCGATTATGACGGGGCGCTGCCTGCTGCAAATTCAATTCTGGCCATGAATCTTCTGCGGCTGGGGCGATTGACGGCAAACAGCGACTGGCAGCTCAAGGCCCGGGAAACCCTTGATGCGTTCAGTTCCCAGATCAACACCTATCCGCCGGCCCTGTTTCAGATGCTCTGTGTTTTTGACCGGCTGCAGGAGAAGCCCGAACAATTGGTCATAGCAGGTAAAAGAGGCAGAGCCGATACCCGGGTCATGCTGGCGGTGGCTAATTCTTTTTTTAACCCGGCCCGCATAGTCCTGCTCGCTGACGGGGCCGAGAATCAGAAGTTTCTTGGCCACAGACTGCCCTTTATGCAGAGTGTGGCCATGCAGGATGGAGTGGCAACCGCCTATGTCTGCCGAGATTATACCTGTCGGCTGCCGGTTATCAGTGTTGAGGCCCTGGAAGAACAGCTAGGGCGAAAACGGGGAAAAGCATTATAAAAAAAGCCGGGGAGAGAGTCCCCGGCCCTCCATTACAGTGCGGTTGATCTTTTACAGGCCGCCGTCGACAATTTTTTCGGGTAAGGCGTGCTTGACGTCATAGACCACCGAGAGCTGTCGGCACATTTTTTTGAAGTCTTCTGCTCCCAGATCGGTGAATTCCCTGTGGGCCACGGCCAGAACCACTCCGTCATAATGATTGATCGGCAGGTCTTTTATCATGGTCACCCCATACATCCGTTCTGCTTCGTCTTTGTCCGCCCAGGGGTCATAGACCTCGATATTGGCCCCGTAGCTGCCAAGTTCGTCTATGATATCCACAACCCTGGTGTTTCGCAGGTCCGGACAGTTCTCTTTAAAGGTCAGGCCCATGATCAGAATGTTGGCGTCGGCAACGTGGATGCGTTTTTTCAGCATCAGTTTGACGATTTCCGAGGCAATATAACGGCCCATGTTATCGTTGAGCCGGCGGCCGGCCAGGATCATTTCCGGGTGGTAGCCTACTTCCTGCGCCTTGTGGGTCAGATAATAGGGATCGACACCGATGCAGTGCCCCCCGACCAGGCCGGGCCGGAACGGTAGAAAGTTCCATTTGGTACCGGCCGCCTTGAGGACCTCGAGGGTATCAATGCCCAGCCGGTTGAAGATCAGGGCCAGCTCGTTGATCAGGGCAATGTTGACGTCGCGCTGGGTGTTTTCAATGACCTTGGCGGCCTCGGCCACTTTAATGGAGCTGGCTTTGAAGGTTCCGGCGGTGATGATGGTGCCGTACAGGTCATTGACGAACTCGGCAATCTCAGGAGTGGAGCCGGAGGTGACCTTGACAATGGTCGGTAACCGATGTTCGTGGTCACCGGGATTGATCCGCTCCGGGCTGTATCCGGCAAAAAAATCGGTGTTGAACCGTAACCCTGAAATCTCTTCCAGAATGGGAATACAGACCTCTTCCGTGGCCCCGGGATAGACCGTGGACTCGTAGATGACCACATCGCCTGCTTTCAGGGCCTTGCCGACCGTCCGTGAAGCGCCTTCAAGGGGGCGCAGATCCGGCCGCTTGTTGGCATCTATCGGGGTCGGAACCGCAACAATAAAAACATTGCAATCGCCAAGATCATCTATGGAGCTGGTAAACTGCAGCTTGCCTGCCTGCTGGAGTTCGTCTCCGGTTACCTCTTGGGTAACATCGTTCCCCTGCTGCAGCTGGGCAATCCGTTCCTCATTAAGATCAAAACCGGTTGTGGCGATTTTTTTACTGAATTCGACAGCCAGGGGCAGGCCTACATATCCCAGGCCGATGACGGCGATGTGTGATGATTGTATGTCGGGCATGATAATCAGATTCCAGGTTATTTTTTTTATAGTAGATGGACTTGAAAAAGTCTTTTCGACCGGCATTCCAGCGGGAATGACGCGATAATAAAAAAATAAAATTGAGTTTCTACAAAGCCATCATATTAAACACCACGGTTCCGGTCCGGCCAGAGCAGGGTGTGCAGTTGCAGTTGTATTCTGACCGGGAGTTGATAGGCTAAAATCAGCTCGGCCAGATGTCTGGGGTCAATAAGTCCGGTAACGGGCGAAAACAAAACCGGCACCAGCTGGTCAAGCCGGTGTTCCCTGAATGTTTCCAGGGCCCAGTGAAAATCCTGTTCCGAAGAGAGAACAAATTTGATCTCGTCAAGACTGCCCTGTTCTTTGCGCCGGGCCAGAAGGTCGAGATTGTGCAGGTTTATCTTGTCGTGCATCCCGGACTCGGGGCATTTGATATCCATGATAACCGTGGCCTGCGGGTGGACATCCTCAAGAGAGATGGTCCCATTTGTTTCTATCAAAACTTTGTGGCCGTTGTCAACGAGCAGCTCGGTCAGCAAGTGGATGTTGTCCTGCAATAACGGTTCTCCACCGGTTATTTCGGTAAGGACACCTGGATATTTGGCGACCCAGTCCAGAATATCTCCGATCGCCGTTTCCGTGCCGGGCTCTTCCCAGGTATAGCTTGCGTCACAGTACCTGCAGCGCAGGTTGCAGCCGCTGAGCCGAATAAAGGCGCAGGGCAGCCCGGCCCGGGTTGATTCTCCCTGGATGGAGTAAAAGAGCTCGGTGATGAACAGTGGATCAATCACCGTAATAGATCACTCCGCTGCTATCCGTTTCCCGAATTTCCACGGCATGAAGAACATACCGGTCTGTCTGCAGGGGTGCTTTTAAGGCATTAAAGATATGGATGGCTATATGTTCGGACGAGGGGTTTTTATCGATAAAGGCCGGATGCTGATTGAGATCCCGGTGGTCCAGGTCGTCAATGACGGTGTTGACCTGTTTTTTAAGGGTTTTGAAATCAATGCCCATGCCCAGCTGATCAAGTTCCCTTGCCCGGACAGTGACCCGTACCTTCCAGTTGTGGCCGTGCGGGTGCTCGCAGTTGCCGGGGTACTCACGCAGGTGATGGCCACCGGAAAAATGTGTCTTAATAAAAATATCCATAAAAAAACTCCTGGAGGTCAAAGTTGTTTCAGTAGAGAGATTTGGAGCGTGACCGCGTTCTACGGTGGCCTTTTGGGCATAGCCGTCCGTCAAGCTAACACAAATTATCTATAATATCAGGGGGTAAGGATGCCGTAGGAGCCCGCCCCGCGGGTGATAATTATGCGGCATATTGATGTTCCTGCCAACAATCACCCGCGGGGCGGGCTCCTACGTGACACAACCTGCTGATATGTTACTGGATTCGCCTTAGCTTGACAGCTATTGCCTTTTGAGGTGAAATCTCTCTTGCATCCTTGCTTGAGAAAATGGTAAACAAAAACCCTCTAACAGAAAATTACAATAAACGCTGCTGCATTCTAGCAGGATTTTAAGACCTTTGCCAGTGTCTATGGAGATAAATATATGGCTGTCGTTGCCCCGTTCCGGGGGGTACGTTATAACCCCGAAAAAATAGAACAAATCGAGGATGTCCTCACCCCGCCCTATGATGTTATCAATGAGGAGGAGGGCGCTTCTTTTCTGAAGAAGAACCCCTACAGCATGATTCAACTTGACCTGCGTAATACCGGTCAGAAAGCAACAACAGGGTCTGATCGTTATACCGAGGCCCGTACCAGGTTTGACAACTGGCAGGAAGAGCGGATACTCATCCGAGACCAACAGCCGGCCATCTACCTCTATTTTACGGAGTATCTCCATCCTTCCGGAAAAAAACTGACCAGAAAAGGGCTGGTGAGTCTTGTCGGACTGGCTGAATTTTCCGAAGGCATCGTCAAACCCCATGAAGAGACCTTTGCCGGTGTGATCAGTGATCGTCTTGAGTTGATGAGTGAATGCGGGGCTCAGTTCAGCAAAGTGTTCTCGCTCTATCATGACCCGCAGCAGCAGATCATGGCCCTGCTTGAACAGGCCAGAGAGCCTGAACCCATAGCACGGGCAAAGGATCGGGACGGCAATGTCCACACCCTGTGGCGGGTGCTTGATCCCGACACCCTGGCCGAGGTCGGCAGGCTCTTTGCCGACAAGTCGCTCTATATCGCAGATGGTCATCATCGGTACACAACCGCTCTTGCCTGCAGAAGACGAGCCTTGGAAAAGAATCCGGATCTGCCGCCGGAGAGTCCGTTCAACTACATTATGATGTACCTCTGTGCCTGCGAGGACCCGGGGCTTTCGGTGCTGCCGACCCATCGGCTCCTGAACTACCCGAAAAAAATTACTGCTGATCAGGCGGCTGCCCTTGTAAATACGGATTTTACAGTACAAGAGGTAACCGGCGGCAGCAGGGAAGGGCTTGTTAAAATTCTGCTTAACCGCATGGATGAACTGGCTCTGAGCAGCGATTTGCCTGCGCTTGGTTTGTATCATGCCGGCGAGGACCGTGGTTTTCTGCTCCAGTTGACAACCAAGGCCGGAAGCGGGGATGTGCTTGCCGACAGGTCTCCGGTCCTGCAGCAGCTGGATGTGGTCGTGCTCTCGGATCTATTGATCCATGGCGTGTTCGGTCTCAGCCACGAACAGTGTGTTCAGGAACATCTGGTCTCGTATTTCAGCGACGCGGATGCGGCCCTTGATACTGCGGTGAAGCAGAGTCTTGAGGCAACGGACTCAACCCCGCTGCTGTTTCTCCTTAATCCGACCCGTGTTCTACAGGTTACCGAGGTCGCGGATAAAGGAGAAATCATGCCCCATAAATCCACCTATTTTTATCCGAAAATACTGACCGGCCTGCTGATCAACAGGTTGACCGGTGATTCCATTGTCCAGGGAACAGAAAATGTCCAGGAGACAGAAAATGTCCAAGGAACAGAAAATGTTCAGGGAACAGGAAAAGTTCAGGGAACAGGAAAAGTTCAGGGAACAGGAAAAGTTCAGGACTCTGAGTAACGGGTGCCGTTGAATACGACTCGACAGCTCACCCGGGACACCCTGTATGACGGGGCACTGATCTGCAGCCAGTATCGTCACGGCTACAGGTTTTCCGTTGATGCCGTACTGGCCGCACATTTCTGCCGGATCAACGGGCACTGTAAGGTTCTTGACCTTGGCTGCGGCAGCGGTATCATCGGGCTTGTTCTGGCCTATCTGCATCCAGAGGTTACGATTCAAGGGCTGGATATCCAGAAAGAACTTGTCGACCTGACTCAAGACAATATTTGCAAAAATCAACTTGGTCACCGTTTTGAGGTCGTCTGGGGGGATGCTCGTCATATAAGTGCAAGTCTGCCTCCGGAATCTTTTGACCTGGTGGTCTGTAATCCACCCTACAGAAAATGCGGCAGCGGTCGTGTGAGTCGTGAGGATCAGGCCGCCATTGCCCGCCATGAGCTCAAGGCCGAGCTGGCTGACATGCTGGCGGCGGCAGCTTTCTGTGTGAAAAATCGTGGAACTGTTGTTTTGGTCTATCCTGCGGTTCGTTTTGCCCACCTTGCCTCCGGACTTGCAGAAAAAAAACTCGCCCTTAAAAGACTGCAGCCGGTCTACAGTTATCCCGAAGATGTTCAGGCCCGCCTGATGCTGGTTGAAGCAGTAAAAAACGGAGGTGAGGAATGCCGGATACTGCCGCCGTTGTATATTTATTGCAAGCGGGACGGCGCCTACAGCCGGCAGATCCAGCAGATGTATGAACCAAAGCCGGCGAGCTGAAGCCGAAAGCCGGTTAAGTTACCGCCTGCAGCGATAATACCTGCGGAATCCTTCTGATGTTTTGAGGGTAGGAGTCCACCCTGTGGGCGATGGGGATGCTTTCTTTTTTTTTGTTCGTTGGGCCGTCAGGCGGGAACGTTTAGCTGAAAATCGTCCAGGAAGGACTGCCGACCCGGGCTGTTTTCTTCGTTCGTTGTGGCTGATGCCTGATAATTCGGTCCAGCCATGTCGGCTTTCCGAAAATGGTGCGGAGCGCCGGGAGAAAACTCGCAGCACCGCAGAGCACTACTGCGAGAACGGTCTTGTTACACCGCGGTGTAACACGTTAATCTTCCTGATTACCACTAAAGCTCAGCTTGAATGAAATCAGGGATACCATCGCTTTTTTTGAAAAATGAATTGACCTGAAATCAGGCATAAGCGCTGCTAAATTCGATTTGAGATTATAGCTGTAGC
>DRKH01000500.1 GCA_011051825.1 Desulfobulbus sp. | reverse complement strand
TATTAGTGGCTAACAATTGTATGCACTGGAAAACAAGCACGCCTATTTTCAGGCCAAGTTCCCAGGCACGTTTAAGTTTCCAAGCTCCCAAGCCGGGTCAAGCTCCCAAGCCGCAAGCTCCCAAGCCGGGAGCTCCCAAGCCGCAAGCTCCCAAGCCGGGTCGGACCAAGTCAACTCAAGCCCCAAGCCGGGTCGGACCAAGTCAACTAGCTGTATCAACGATTAAATAGTGTAAAAAATGCCAGGTTTTTGCCCTTAGAAGCCTCTTTTTGCCTCTAAAAAGAGCCGTTTAAGGAAAGGTTGGAGTTCAGGGGACAGTATATATAACACATGTTGGGATGCCTAACTGTGTATACTACCTCCGGAACTACCCGGAACTACGCCCGGAACTACGGAACTACATGATCGTGATCGTCTCCGGCTGGAGGTGCCGGAAAAATAGACGGCAATCCAGCCAGTTGTTAAGCCGGAGGTAAAAATGTTTTCTTGCTGATTTGTTCATTAATCGTTGCAGTGCAGGCTGTTTCCCGCATTTTTTCCTGTTGCTGACGGGCCGGTCTTTGGGCCAATCAAAGAAAAGATTTGATTTTTCGTCGACGGCAATTGTAAACTTTCAATATTATGGGTTTTGCTGTCCCGTCGGAATGAGACAGGCAGCAGGTCCGAAATTGCTGAAATACAGACAGGAGAAAACATGAAAGAGTTTTTTTCAAACAGGCTCGACCGGCTGCTTCATCTGCAGGAACTTAGTGTGAAACAGAAACTTGTCCGGTTGATTCTTTTTTTCCTCTCCATAATCACTATCATCGTTCTCTATACCTCCCTGACTCTGTATCGACAGAATAATGATGGCCTGGTCGTCAATATCGCGGGACGGCAACGGATGCTTACCCAGAAATTTACCAAGGAGTTTTTTTTCTCTCTGCAGCAGCACGATCTGCAACACAGGGAAAAAGCAGCTGCTTTGATGGGCAACACCGAAAAACTCTTTGAGGTGTCCCTGAAGGCCCTGGCCGATGGTGGAAAAACATTTAAGGATCTCGGAATGGCACACCCGGTCAGTATTCCGGGAGCAGCTGACGGCAGTATCCGGGAGCAGCTTGATAAGGTTCGGCAGCTCTGGCAGGAGCTGCTCAGGGTGGTCGGCAAGATAGACCCGGACTCGGTTCAGACCGATCAACTGGCTGCCGTCAACACCATGAGCGTCAAGGTGCTGGCCGCCATGAACAAGGCGGTCGGTATGATGGCCGATAAGGCGGACGGCAAGGTACGGGTCATGCAGATCGTTCAGGTTTTCATGTGGATCCTTGCCATTATCTCCTCATGGATGATTTCGTCCGTTCTGGTCAACAACCTGACGGAACCGTTGACCGATATGGTCCGCAAAGCCAAGCGGATTGCCGGAGGCGATCTTAAAGTCTATCCGGTCGTGGAACTTTCCCGGGACGAGATAGGGGCGCTTGCCGGACACGTCGAAAAGATGCGTCTGGCCTTGAGTAATATTATTCATAACGTCCAGCAGAACTCCAGGCAAATGGCCTATTCTTCCCGGCAGGTGGCTTCAATTTCCAGAGAAATATCCGAGGTGAGCCACCGGGAGGAGCAGCATTCTTCAGAGGTCCTGCAATCCATTAAATCATTACTGCAGGTTTCCGAGCAGGTCGATGATACCATTCAACAGGCAAAGGAAATCGGCAGTGAGGCCGAAAAGGAGGCGGAATCCGGAATTACCGTTGTCGAGAAGAACATTTCAGTTTTATCGAAAACCGTGACCAGTGTCCACTCCACAGCAAAAGAAATAGAATCTCTGGATCAGGCCTCCAGCCAGATTTATAAAATTATAGAGTCCATTCAGGATATTGCGGATCAGACCAACCTGTTGGCCCTGAATGCCACCATTGAGGCCGCCCGGGCCGGAGAGGCGGGTAAGGGATTTGCCGTTGTCGCCAATGAAATCAAAGCGCTGGCCAAGCAGACCGCTGAATCCACCGATGAGATTACCCAGTTGATCAATCAGGTCACGGAACGGGTTTCCAATTCCGTGACTTCCATGCAGAGTGTGGTGAAAGAGGTTCACAATTCTCAACAGATGTCGGCCCAGACCGTCGAAGCGTTTGAATCGATGAGGGACAGTGTTGTCCAGACCACGGTCGGTACCGGTCAGGTTGAAGACTTCAATCAGCAGCAGATGGAACAGCTTGATCTGCTCCACTCAAGGCTCAACGAGCTTTTCAGAGTTCTTGAGGAAAACAACCGGAAGTCGGAGTCAACGACAATTGTTGCAGAAGATCTGCATCTGGTTTCCGATCAGCTCAACACTATTTTGGAAAAATTCAAGACCGATCCGGTTGCGCCTGTTGCCAGGGATGCCGATGAAAAACGTGCCTATCCCCGAATCAGGAATCAGGTTCGAATCATGGTGACCTCCGGTGAAGAGACCATTCAGGGGGTGACCAATGATATCAGTCTAAGCGGTCTCAATATCAAGTGTCGAAAAAAATTGCAGATGATGACGGATTTGCCTGCCGTTCTCTATGTCCCTGAAGACGAATCGGCCCGGGAAGAAGATTCTCTGGAGCTGACCGTTCGCGTTCTGCATGAACGGGAAGAAGATGGTCGATACGCATACGGGATGCAGTTTAGCTTGGTCAACACCGATGATGAACAGAAGCTGGAACGGGTTTTTACCTTTTTTCATAAGCCGTACCGCTACGCTGAATAGGCCGACGGTTGAATTTTTATTCCTCCGGTGGGCGGCTTTAGCCCGCCGAAGGCGCTTTGCCCGTGGTTTAAAGCCACCGTCTTGTAGACGCTTTCTCTTTCAGTCGGCGGTTCAGCCCGCCGAGCTTTAATTCCACCAGCTTTCAGCTGGTGGTCGTTTAATCCTTCCTTCAGACCGTCGCTGTAGTCCATGACCCGGAAAAGTATCGGTTGTACGGGCAGAGGTAAAGATTTATTCTCTGCCTGTTTTCAGGAAGAAGGTATTGACAATCTTCAAGTTTCACGGCAAGGTAACTTCCTGTAAGAGTTCATATGCACACTATGGGGGGCGGGATCATCCCGGTTCTGTATTGGCGGCATGGAATGGGCTCTCGGCGTGTGCATTTCCCTCTCTACAGTGTTGCGATTTGTCAAGTGTTGGTGAACGGAAGCCGTGAAGAAAAAAATAACCATTGTTCTTGTCTGTACAGGGATTCTTTTTCTCGGCCTGTTTGCTCTTCTGCCGACGCTGCTTTCTTCCCAACGTGTTCTCGACACGGTTCTTTCCCGCATAAATACTCAGACCGCTCCAGCGAGTTTGAAGATCGCAGACTGTGATATCGGCTGGCGCAGGGGGCTTACCTGTTCAGATGTGGACTATGTCGATACTGAACGCGGCCTGCATCTGACGATTGACCGGATTCACGGCAGCCAGGGGTTGCTGGCCCTGCTGGCTGCATCGAAAAATCTCGGTACGATCCGGGTACGGCAACCCGTTGTCACCATCCGTCGTCAGCGGGCTGCAGTGTCTTCGACAGCCGGAACAGCGGCTTCTTCCACCCCGGCCGCTGAACAGAAAGAAATAAAAAAAAGCCGGCCAACCGCAGTAACTGGAGACGGGGCAGAATCACCGTTCTGGGATGGCCTGATCGTCTCTCTTGTGGTGGAAAAGGGCAGGGTTGTTGTGCAGGGAGATGACTCTTCCGGCATAAAAGGAGCTTTTTCAGGCACTTCTTCACTGGCGGCCGGAACAGTGAAATACAGCCTGCAGTGGCTGGCAGGAGAGGGCAAGGGCAAACTTTTCGGCCGGGGTTTTGTTAATTTACCGGCCAGAAACTTCAACATTCTTGAGACCCTGGTTGCCCGAATGGAGCTGCAGATATCGGACTTGGAGCTTGCTCCTCTGTTGGCCATTGCCGCCGGACAAACGGAAGTCCCAAACGGATCCGGTCTGTTGAATGGCACCTTGACCATAACCGGGGCCGGAACAGACACCTTGGATATTATCGGCAGCGTAGACTGCACAGGGCTGGAACTGGCCGGAGGCTTTCTTGGCGCGGATCAACTCCGGTTACAAGAGTTGTCGCTTGCCATTGACGGCAGTAAGAAGGGCCGGAATGACTGGCGGATAGCCCGGTTTGATCTTAAAGGCGATCCCGGCAGGATTTCCATCAGTGGCGAATACGGCAGGAACCACGGCCGGGTCGGGTTGACCGGATCTCTTCATCTGCCGCTGCTCTTCAGCCAGCTGCCGCATCTCATTCATGTCCGGCAGGCGGCTTCGCTGACCAGGGGGGACCTGCAGATATCCGCTCAACTCAGCCGCCAGGGAGACCGGCAACAGCTTACCGCCGATGGTGCAATTGATCTTCTCCAGGGGGCGTTGAACGATCAACCCTTTTCCTGGAAACAACCGTTTACTTTTTCTTTTGCCGGAGAACAAACCGCAGATACACTGCGGGTCAATCAGCTGGATATGACAACTCCGTTTTTCAAGGTCCGGGGCAAGGGGAGGGCCGGGGATTTTTCCCTGCAGGCCGAAGCGGATCTTGAAACGGCAAGTCTTGAGCTGGCTAAACTTTTCACTCTGGCGTGGACCGGCAAGGGGAAGCTTGACCTGGAGGCCTCGTCCCGTTTGCTGAAGGACAAGCGTTATGGGATCGACCTGCAGGCGCGCAGTGCCAATCTTACACTCTTAAGAGATGGACAGGTCATACTGCCTGAACATCCTTTGAGCATAAACGGCAGTCTGGCCCTCCCGAAAACCTGGATGCAGGGCCGTGAAGCAGGCGATCTGCAGCTGGAGGGCACCACCTGGCCGGGAACATTTTTTCTGAGCGCCGAGGACCTGAAACGATCCGGAAAATTTGTGAGTGCCGGCTATGCTTGTACAAGCCGGGTACATCTGGAACGGCTGTCCAGGCTGATGCACAGGCTCGGCTCCCTGCCCGCCCGGACCTCGCTGGCCGGTGAGCTGAGCGGTTCCGCCTCCGGTTTTGTAGCGAAGCCCCAGGTTGTCCTGCGTGAACTGAATGTCCGGGTGAAGGATTTCAGGTACAAGCGGGGTGAAACCATTGTCGAGGATAAGAATTTTGTCCTGCAGAGCAAAAGGCCGCCCATGGACGGCAAGTCTCCGATTGCTGTCCATACCCTTTTTGTGACTCAGAATCAAAAATCCTGGCAAAGCCGGGGTTTTGGTCTGACCTCCTTTGATTGGCTGAACCGGAAGCTGTCGGTTCGGAACCTGCAACTCCGCAGTATACCGGTTGATCTTGATGTCAACGAGCTGGTTGTTGATAATCTGGACCGCCCTCTGCACGCCTGGCATGCAGAGCTGCAGGGCCGTGCCGATACCGCCGTACTCCCGGAGCTGTTCTTTACCAACCCCGCGGCCATAAAAGGGGTGCTGATTTCCGGACAGAGCCGGTTTTCCTTGTCTGCAGATCAGCGTCGGGACGAGCCGGCGGCCTCGCTGGCTCTGGAAATGCCTGCGTGCCGGCTGGAGAAGGACGGGAAAATACTCGTGGATGGAGAAAAGGTCCACCTCTCCGCACACGTCACCGGGTTACTGGTCAAGGGTGATCTGAACATTGACAGCCTTGACTTCCGCTCACCACTGGTTTCTCTGCAGGCTGCGGGTAGATTGAATCGCACCGGCGGTCCCCGGCTTGTCCTTG
>DRKH01000499.1 GCA_011051825.1 Desulfobulbus sp. | reverse complement strand
CCCCGCGAAGGCGGGGATCCAGGCCCACAGACAGTGCCTTCCAGACAAAACGACGGTTCATGATGGGCACAGGATCGGCGTCACTTCGTGGGCGAGTTTCAGATAAACCAGCATGGCTGGACCATATTTTTCAGGTTACGGCCGCAACGAACGATGAAAATGTTTTCATTATGGAGCACTCATGTACCCGCAGAGCGGGCGGGCAACCTTGTTTTGAAACCAAAGGTTAATATGTTACACCGCAGAGCGGTATAACAAGAATACTCTCGCAGCACCGCTCTGCGGTGCTGCGTTGCATCCAGGCGCTCTGCGCCGTTTTCGTATAAAGTAAAAGCTGAAGGGTGAGAGCCGCCCTTGAAAACACCACAAAACCATGTAAAATGGACCATGTGCTTCAGAATAAAAATCCCCGCAAACAAAGAGTTTTTTTCCTTTGGTCCTCGGACAACGGGCAAAACAACCTGCTTACAGCTGATAATTCTTCTCTTTTTCTGACAGGCGCCATTCATGAAATATTTACTGACGATCGTCATTATTGCTCTCGCCTCAACCGTACTTGCGCTTTTTTACCTCAAAAGCGACAGCAGCCCTGCGGTGAAGGATGCCGTGCTCAGTGTAAACGGGCACGTTTTTTCCCGTGATTTCTTCAAGAATCAGATTAAAAACAACGGCTACCACCGCGAGGATAAGGAACAGCTTCTCAACTCCGTAATAACCAGGGAGTTGTTAATTCAGGAGGCCCAGCGGCTCGGGATCGACAGGGAAGAATCGTTTCGCAAATCCCTGAAGAACTACTATGAGCAGTCGCTGATAAAGATCCTCACCGACCGGGAATATAAAAAACTGCAGATTGATGTCAGCGAAAAAGAAGTTGATGCCTACCTCTCCTGTTTCGGAAAAATATTTACCTTCACCATTCTGCCCGTCAGCGGAGAACAAAACACAGCACCCCGGCAACGTTCGGTTCTATTTGATGATCTATCCGACTCGCTCCGCCTGCTTCTTTCAGAGCTGAAACCCGGAGAATCAAAAGAACAGTTCGACACCGGTTCCCAGGTCGGAAAAATCCGGCTCGACAAGGTGGAACCGGCCCCTGATTATAAACCTGATGAAACAGTGGACAGACAGCATATCCGGACACTGCTCACACAGCAGAAGAAAGCACAGCGTATCAGCTCCTGGATGAACGATCTCCGCAGCAGGGCATCCATCATTGTTTACGAGAAGGCCGACAGTCATGAGCAATAAACACAAGAGAAGGAATTTTTTTATTAAGAAAGATTTTCAGGGCAGACTCATCCTGGGATATTTCCTGTTTGTAACCGGGGGCTGCCTGCTCTTTGCACTTATTCTGGCCGCATTCTCAGCCGATACGCTGACGGTGGTTTACCAGAACCACGACCTGCAACTCGGCCAGACACCGCTGATGCTGGCAAAAAAAATGCTGGCGGCACAATGGGTTTTTGTTGTGCTGGGCGGCAGTTTGATTGTCCTGGCCGCCCTGTTTATTACCCATCGGCTTGCCGGGCCGGTATTCCGCCTTGAACGTGCCCTGGAGAACATGATCACCGGCAACCTTAATGATATTATCCACCTCAGAAAAAAAGACGAAGGTAAACATCTGGCTGCAAAAATCAACAGTTTCAATCATCAGTTATCCCAGCAGATACGACTGATTGACACACACTCAAAGAGTATTGAAGAGCTGATCGGGCAATACTCGAGCGAAAATACTCCGCCATCCGGCGAATCCAACATTCCGGAACAGCTTCTTGAGGCAATCAAGACCCACAACCATGCAATCCGGGAAGTAACAGGGGCTTTTATTCTGACAGATGAATAAAATCGTTCTTCCCGTCATCTGCCTGGGCATCTTACTCTGCGCCCTGGTGCATCCGGCCTTCTGCGCTGAAGAATCAAGCAGGTACGTGACCCTGCGCTACAGCGACAGAAAACTGCTCAATGCATTCAACGATCAGTTGTTCCTGGGTAAACGGCTGGCATACAGTCTTCGCAAAAAAAATCCACTGACGGTTCGGGGTGAGGTTCTGGCCAAGATCGACCTTGTTATAGAAAAAGCGGAAGTTGTTCTGGATATGTTCCCCGACAATCTGCATATCACCGTAATCCTGCTCCCTTCATCCGAGGCGGTTTCCAGGGTGTACAAGAAGAAATATGGGAAAAACGTCGATAATATCGCCTATTATTCACTCTCCGAAGATACCATTTACATATCGGTACCGGACACACGGTTACAGGTCCTGGCCCACGAAGTCGGCCACGCAATAGTTGATCATTACTTCAAAATTCGCCCGCCCTATACTATCCATGAGCTCATGGCCCAGTTCACCGAGAAACATATTACGGATTAGGCAAGCCGGACCGTCCCTCCCCCATAGCCGTCAAGATAACACAAAAGGTCAACAATATCGTGGGATAGCGGTATTGCAAGAGCTCACCCCCGGAGTACATAGCCGTCAAGCTAAGACGAATACCGTAACATATCAGCTGGTTGCATCACGTAGGAGCCCGCCCCTGCGGGCGATTGTCGGCAGAAACATCAATATGACGCATAATTATCGCCCGCGGGGCGGGCTCCTACGGTATTGT
>DRKH01000498.1 GCA_011051825.1 Desulfobulbus sp. | reverse complement strand
TGTAACTGTTCAGGAGTGCTCCATATCTGTGCAGTCAGGCCTGTGAACTATAGTGATTCCTATGTGAATCAGGCCTGACCGTGCAGAGAGGTAGATAAGCGCAGACTTCGAGCGTAGACTCCGTGGGGTACTCCTGAACAGTTACACATAAATCAGCATAGCTGGACCAGATAAGCGCAGACTTGAACAAAAAATGGAAATATACCCTTGATCTGGTGGGCGGTGCCCACCCTACTGTCCTTATTTTTTTAAAAATTCCAAAAGGGTAGGGTGGGCACCGCCCACCAATTTTTCCGTTCTCCGGCTTATATTTCCAACATGGCTTATGGCTCATAGCTCATGGCTCATGGCTCATAGCTCATTGCTCATGGCTCATGGCTCATAGCTCATAGCTCATTGCTCGTAGCTCATGGCTCATAAATTATAACTTCATCGGCATGATAATACTTAAAAAACCCTCATCCTCTTCCGAACTGATCAGACAGGGACTTTCATTGGAATTGATACAGGCCTCGATTGTGTCTCCTTCCATAACCTGAAGGGCATCAATAAAATAGCGACAGTTGAAACCAAGTGTTAACGGGTCACCGCTGTATTCGACATCCAGTTTATCCTTGGCCGAGCCGAAATCCGCATTCTGGGAGGTGAGAATAATCATATTTTCTTCAACTTCCATTTTAATGGCGTGAAAGAGGTCCTCGGTAAACAGATTGATCCGTTTGAGCGATTCAAGAAAGCGCAACCGGTTGATCCGGATGATGTTTTCATTGGTCAGCACATCGAGAAGGGCTTGAAAATCTGGAAAATCTCCCTCCAGCAGACGGATGATAAGCAGGGAGTCATCATCCTCCAGGACCACCTGTTTTTCTTCAATTCCCATCCGGAAGGTGTCGCGATCCTCACAGAATTTTCGAATCTCCTGCACACCACGGCGGGGAATAAGGGTCACCGGGTTCAACTGCAGCCGGTCTATGGATTCATCGACTTCCCGTTTCATGATCGAAAGGCGATGGCCGTCGGAGGAAATCATCTGCAGATATCGTTTATCCCCTTCCTCTGTTTTTTTTAAGAGAGCAGCGGTCAGGGTAAACATATTTTCCTTATCCTGGGCAATGGAAAATATAGTTTTATCGATGAGCTCGTTTATTGCCGTCGAATCAAGTTCCACCATGGTCTCCCGATTGTAATCAGGAAACTGGGGAAATTCATCACTGACCATTCCTGCCAGTCGGTAGACACTGGACCCGGCGGTTATCTTCACCCAGTTCTTTTCTTCTTCCTGAAAAGAGATAGTCGGTGATCCCGATTCACGGGCCAGTTCAAAGAGTTTTTTTGCCGGCAGGGTTAACACCCCTTTTTCAAACACTTCCGCCGGAATACTCTGTTTCAAGCCAATATCCAGATCGGTACCGGTAAAGACAATATGATCCTGCTCCACTTCGACCAGGATATTGGAAAGGATAGCCAGGGTTCCCTTTTTGCTGGTAATGTTCTGCTGGCTGCCGGCTGCTTTGAGCAGGTCTTCCCGGGCGATATTAAAATGAAACGCCATAGTAGTAATCCTTTTGTATTAAAAAAATATTGTTGTTGATATTAGGGGTGTTAGTTTGTTGATTAGTTGTATAACTAACGAACAAAATAGAATATTTTGTTTTGATATCTTTCAGGATATCCTTTTTATTTTTTGTGCATAATTAAAAAAATAAAGTTATGAACATTTTTTTAACGGCGATTTACACAGTTTTTGTACAGGTTTATCCATACATGGCAAATATCTTCATATTTTACTCGAAAATCGCTGAAAAATCAAAGAAATAAAAGTTAATTATCCCATGGATATTCCCTCTTTTTCGACTCTTGAAAAGCTGCTTGATTTTCTCCTTCAACAGGGAATAAAAAACGGTGTTTTTCCAGGTGGTGCGGCCGCGGTTTTTTCAGGTCACGGCCGGGGAAGGATACAGGCTATCACCACCTGTGGTCAGACCCGTCTGGATGAAAAGGGGACAAAGATAGACCAAAAAACATTCTTTGATCTGGCGTCGCTGACAAAACCGCTGGCCACCACCCTGTTGATGTATCGCCTGAATGAGCAGGGCCTCCTTGACTGGAAGGATACATATACAGCTCTCAGTAAACGAAAAATACCCTCTGATAAAAAATATATAACAATTGCCCAGCTCCTGTCACATTGTTCAGGCTTACCGGCATACAGACCCTATTTTGAGCTTTTTAAGCCTGTTGTAGAAGAGGAAAACAAAAGAAAACTGCGTCGGTTGATTCTCGAAACGTCTCTTGCATATGAAATTGGGGCGGAGTGCAGATACAGTGACCTCGGTTTTATCCTGCTTGGAGATGGAATTGAGCAGATTACCGGTCAGTCCCTTGATATCCTTTTTACGGAGCAGATAGCCTATCCTCTTGGCCTGGATGAGGATCTTTTGTATCTCCCACCGTCGAAAAAAAAGAATTTTTCAAAAGAAAAATTTGCCGCCACCGAAAGATGCCGCTGGCGCAACAGGATTATCCAGGGCGAAGTCCATGATGAACACTGTTTTTTGATGGGTGGTGTGGCCGGGCATGCCGGTCTTTTCGGGACCATAGGCGGGGTGGGCCGGTTATGCAGTTCTCTTCTTGAAGGTTGGCAGGGACGGGAGACAGGATCAGTCGTCAGTGGGGATATGCTGAGACAGGGGCTTACACGAAGATATAAGGACCGGACATGGTGCCTGGGGTTTGATACCCCGTCAACAACAGGCTATACCAGTGCAGGAACCCGCCTCTCAAGGAAAAGCGTTGGCCATCTGGGGTATGCCGGAACCTCATTCTGGATAGATCCGGACAGCGACACGGTTATTGTTCTCTTGACCAACAGAGTCCATCCGAGCAGGGAGAATACAAAAATACGGCAATTCAGACCCTGGTTTCACGACCGGGTTATGGAGTTTGTTTGTCCCTGTTCAGGAGCACCCCGTCTCTGCACGATCAGGCCGGATTCACATAGAAAGAACTAGCGTTAACGGGGGGCATCAGCAATAAAAAAAGCCTCGGCCGATAAGGGCGGAGGCTTTGATCTCAGGGCTCTGATAGAAAAAAAAATCTACCACCAGCAAATTACCTGATCGGCATCGAAAATCTTGTCAACCAGTGCATCATAATCCGGGCTGTCGACGTTTAAATCAAAAGAATCAGACTCACGATCTCTGATGACGATTTCGACCAATTTCTTGGTTGTATCATCCGGCTCAGAACGATAGACATTTAATACTTTCATTAGAGTTATCTCCTGTGCTCGTTATTTTTTGATTCCATAAGGAATAACATGGGTCATATCCCGAAGTTTTTCACCGAGTTCCTCAATGGTTATCGGCTCAAGCCCGTTCAGCTCACAGTTAGCAGGATTGGTGGAATAAATTTCACCTTCCATGTCACGGAGCATTTCAATGGATTCCGTCAGGTTCTCATCAATTTTATCCATGGTGACGTCATCAAGCACAACACCATAGGAATACATATTCTCAACAGCAAGACCCAATGCGGAACGGATACCATCATTAGCGGAATCTTTTGCTCTGTACATAAAACATACTTTGTTATATTCCATTCTCCAACTCCCCTATAAACTTAAGTAACAGTCGTAGTCTTCTATGATGATACCGTGCTGGGCCTGGGTAGCCATTTTTTTCTCATCCAGTCCCGCGGGAATGTCTTTGATATCGTATCCCTGCTTGGCATAACTGTCGACACAGATAGACACATCATCGGCAAGCTCACAGAGATCTTTAAATCCCGGTTCCTTCTTAGCGTTATGGGTGGCATCCCAGGTAAAAAAGACCTTTACCTTGGAACCTTTTGCCTTGGCAGCCTTTGTTATGCCCATAACATGTTTGAACTGCTCGGGGTTAGTAACAAATATACCTAAACTCTTAGCCATTATCTATCTCCTCCGGAAAAAATACAGCTCGAATTATTGTATTTCAACATGTTGATTTCAAAACACTTTCATTAAAATAAACATCTGGTTGTTGACCAGATGTTTATTTGACCTGATTGAAATACTGAAAAAAGAATGTAAGAGAAAAGAGGCTGGATCAACCTTTTTTGATAAAAAAGCTGATGTAACCGGATTCTTCTTTTTCTCCGAGATATTCATGACCGGCACGCTCACACCAACCGGGAATATCATTTCTGGAACCTGGGTCGGTACCATCCACCTGCAGGATTTCACCTGAATTGAGTTTACCCATCTCTTTTTTGGTGCGAAGCAGGGGCATCGGGCAACTCAGTCCCTTTGCATCAAGGTGCGCTGCAACTTCAATATCTTCAGGTGCGGTTTTGTAATCACTCATCTGGATCCTCCTACATGGTCAGGTTAAAAAATGCATTATTGCCACCTTCACCCGTTCATTCAGTAATATATTTCTGAAAAATTTGGGCGAAGCAGAACTTTGTATAGCCAATAGCATAAATTCTGTCAAGCTATAAATGAATAATCATTCAAAGTTTGTTTGTTTTATAACTGACTAAAAATAGGTTTAAATTTTATCGTGTATTTGGCATATCCATCCAAAAACGAGGTCAATATCCTTGACAAAAAAAGAGGGTGACGGTAAAGGGTGAATTAGTAAGGAGGATAGACGGCAAGTTGTTTTCCTATAAGAAAACAATAATTGTAACTATTAAGGTAGGGGGCAGAGGACTAGCCCTACCATCACCTGTAACTGTTCAGGAGTGCACCATATCTGTGCAGTCAGGCCTGTGAACTATAGTGATTCCTATGTGAATCAGGCCTGACCGTGCAGAGATGGGGTGCTCCTGAACAGTTACCAATAATTAAAAACATCATGGAGGGGAGAGGCTGGTTATTTATTGAGTTTATAACCATAAACGTATTGAGTGCGGATTTCTACACGAAATAAAAGGTCAATTTACGGTGGAACCGGGTCCCGCTGTGAATACCTGTTTATGGTCAGCGATTATTTCAAGTTCTTTCACTGTATAAACGGAGGAGGGGAAAGTATGAGTGATGATAGTCTAGGCGGCAAGGTAAGAGGACTGTATAAGGTCCTTTGTGAAGATGAGTGGAATGCTACAACCACCGGATTACTGGTGGCGATATTCAGTATTATGATCATGGCCTGGTGGCGTCCCTGGGGTGCTGTCGGTGCGGTCAGAAACTGGGGTGACTGGATTCTTTATTATGTTGGTTATTATCATGGTGACTTGAAAGAGACCGTCGGTTTTATCAATGATGAAGGTGTAAGTATTCTGAAAAAATCCATCTGGTTTAATTCCGGCTCGGTCATCGGTATCGGTTTTGTCGGCGGCGCTTTTATTTCTGCCTGTCTCGGCGGTCAGTTTGCTCTCCGTTTCCCGCCGTATCGTGAATATGTCAAGGCTATTATTGCCGGTATTCTGATGGGTGTGGGCGCTACCCTGGCCGGTGGCTGTAACGTCGGTGGTTTTTACAATGCAATCGGTAACCTGTCGGCAAGCGGTTTTGCCATGTGGCTGGGACTGGTATTAGGCGTTATTCTCGGTCTGTGGATGCTGTACAAGGAGATGGAATATATTACCTGGGGTTCCGGTGGCTCGAAGACCATTGAACTTCCCCGGGCTATTCAGGGGATCCTCGGGGTTGTTGCCATTGCGGCCATGGTCTGGGCGGCATATTCCTATGCCGGTTATGATGGTGATAACTACAGTGATTATATTGTTTCGCTCTCCGGTATTATTCTTATTTCCGCCGGACTCGGCTACGCCATGCAGCGTGGCCGCTGGTGCATGGTTCAGGGTTTTCGTGAACCGCACATGACCGGTGATACCAAAATGGCCAGATCCGTTGCCCTGTCCATTTTTATTGTTGCTGTCGGCGTTGCAGTCCTGAAATACGGTGTAGCGGTTCGAGCCGAAGGAGAGCCGGTGCTTGCTCCGGTGAACTATGTTCGCGGTACCTTTGGCTGGGGTGGCGTTGTCGGTGGTTTTCTCTTTGGCCTCGGGGCCATGTTTGCCGGTGGCTGCGGTACGGGAACCCTGTGGCGTGTGGGTGAAGGACAGATAAAACTGTGGCTGGTTGTGCCCTTTTTCGGCATCTCCTGCTCCATGCTGACCACCTGGTTGAAGAATATGGAGTTTGAGGTAACCGGCAGTGCATTGAGCAATCTGATTCCACAGGCAAAGCTTGGTCTGATCTCGGCTGATGTCAGTGAAATCAAGGAGGCTATTGCTTCCGGCGGATCCATAGATGTAACCGGTTTTGAACAGGCTGGCCATCTGGGAAAATATGTATATATGCCGGATGTCATGGGCTATGGTCCCACCCTGTTGGTGATCGGTTTCATGATGGCCCTGTGGTATGTGGTTGTGACCTGGAATGAGGATAGTAACAAGTTGATTGTTCCCATGTGATCATTTCGTTACAAGAGAGTAAAAACGGCATCCGCTCGCCAGCGGATGCCGTTTTTTTTTGCCGGAAAGAGACTATCCCGGTATATTCACCTCCTGGAGCAATAACTTTAATAAACCCGAAACCCCTGTTTTCAGCTCAAACTGCATGGAAAATTCAACCGTTGTGATTCGGCATGAGCATTGACAGCCAAACTCTACGAACGACGATATTGGCCCGAAGGGATGCACTCTCTCTGGTCGAACAGACCGAAAAGTCAGAAAAAATAACAGACGCTTTACTCAAGCTACCGGAAATGGAACAGGCTTCGACCGTGTTTGCCTATGTGCATTTTCGCAGCGAAGTGCAAACCATTCCCTTTCTCCGAAAATGTATCCAACAGGGAAAAACAGTGACGGTTCCGGTGACCCTTGTAAGGGAAAAGAAACTGCGGGCCATCCGGATTACCGATCCGGATACGGATCTTGAGCCCGGCTATTGCGGGATCCCCGAACCGATTCCCGAACTGTGCCGGACAATGGATACGGACCCGGCTTCCATTGACGTGGTCGTGGTACCGGGTTCGGTTTTTGACAGGCGGGGTGGCCGGCTGGGCTATGGTGGCGGATACTATGACCGGTTTCTTTTCAACGATGCCCGCAGGGCCCTACGCGTAGCCCTTGCCTATGAGCGGCAGCTTGTTGAAACCATCGAGCTTCAGCCCCATGACCAACTGATGGACCGGCTCATTACCGAAAAGACAATCTACTCCTGGACAAGAGAATAGGTAAGTGTTCAGGGGCACCGCACGGAGTCTCGCAGGCTCGCTTACCTGCAGCCAGTCACGTCTGCACGAATCTACGGCACCCCTGAACACTTACAGATTTAAGATAGATGAAAACACAGAGTTACAAATCCTGTAACCAGTTACGAGAATAGACATGCGAAAAACAGCCATCTACCGTGATGATCTTTTTTTAGCCCATGACCCGGGCCCCGGCCACCCTGAATCTCCTGAACGTCTGCGGGTAATTTATGACAAACTGGACAGTCTGGAGAATGATTCCTTTTTTATCTATCCACAGTTTGATCCGGCTTCAACCGACATTATTGAATTGAATCACTCATCCGCACTGGTCAAACAGGTTGCAGCCACCGCCGGTCGGAGTCATGGCTTTCTCGATGCCGATACCCAGACCTCTGCCGATTCGTATGATGCGGCCTGTCTGGCCGTCGGGGCCCTGATTGACGGTATCCACCGTCTTGATCAGGGGGAAATCGACAACGGGTTCTGCATTGTGCGCCCTCCGGGTCATCATGCCGAGCGCGATAAGTCGATGGGGTTCTGTTTATTTAACAACGTGGCTGTTGCAGCCCGCTGGGCAGGTAAAGAGCTGGGGCTTAAACGCATATTGATTGTCGACTGGGATCTGCATCATGGCAACGGCACTCAACACAGTTTTTATGATACCGATCAGGTTCTATACTGTTCAACCCATCAGTTTCCCTACTATCCGGGCAGTGGCGCTGTTCTGGAGTGCGGTAATGGAAGCGGAGCAGGTTTTACCGTTAACGTGCCCCTGGCCGGCGGTCAGGGTGACTTGGAATTTGCTCGTATTTTTAACGAACTGTTTGCCCCTGTAGCCCGTCTCTATCAGCCGGAGCTGATTCTTGTCTCCTGTGGTTTTGATATTTACGATGGTGATCCTCTCGGCTCCATGAAGGTAAGTCCCGTCGGTTTTGCCTATATGACCCGGGTGATGCGCGAACTGGCTGAAGAACTGTGCGGCGGAAAAGTCCTTATTACTCTTGAAGGCGGCTACAATCCGGCGGGGATGCGGGATGGGTCATTGGCGGTTCTGGCTGAATTGTGTGGTCGTCAGATAGCAGGATTCGGCCTTGGCGCAAAAAAGGCAAACCCATTGAAAAACGCTGATATTGAGTGTTCACAGCTGGAACAGGCAATATCGGTACAAAAAAATTACTGGAAAATATAAAATTAATTTTGCAGGAATATAAATTTGTGAGAGACTTTGTATTGAGGGTGGCTGTATTATGTTCCCGCTTGCATGAAACATCTTGTTAAACAGTACAGACGAAAAAGGTAGTTATTCAATGGGTTCCAGAATTCTTATAGCTGATGATGATGATCTTGTCCGTTCAGCGGTTAAAAAGATCCTCACCATGTTTGATCATGATGTGGTCGCAGTTCGCTCCGGTCGGGAAGTCGTTGAGCAGGTCTCGGAAGAGTATGATGTCATTGTCCTGGATATTAACATGCCGGATATGGATGGCTTTGAGACCCTGGAATTTCTGAATAAAAAAAATCTGAACATCCCGGTTCTGTTTCTTACCGGGGCCGGTTCCATGGATTATGCGGTCAAGGCCATCAATCTCGGGGCCTATGATTTCATGACCAAGCCCATCGAAGACATAGAGCTTTTTCATGTCAAGGTTCGCCGGGCCATTGAAAAGCGAACCTTTCTTCGCCATGAAAAGTTGTACAAGGAAAATCTTGAAAGCGAGGTTCTGGCTAAAACCCGGGAACTGGCGCAGAAAAACATCCTGCTCGAACGGTACAGTGATCACCTGGAAAAGGCTACCGTCCAGATCATGTCCTCCCTGCAGGCGGCCATGGAAGAAAAGGATGAGTATACTGCCGGTCACACCCGTCGGGTGACCGAGCTTTCCATGCTTCTCGGCGAGGCGATTGACCTTCCCGAAGAAGAGCAGGTTGTCCTGCGGCGGGCCTCGGAGTTTCATGATATCGGCAAGCTTGTTATTGATCTCTCCTGTATTCAGAAGCCCGGCAAACTGACGCCCGAAGAGTGGGAGTTGATCAAGAAACATCCGGAGGTCGGGGCCAATATTGTCGAGCCGTTGAAATTCATGGAACGTGAATGCAAAATCATCCGTCACCACCATGAAAAAATCGACGGCACCGGCTACCCGGACGGTATCGGAGGCGATGAGCTGGACCTGCTCACCCGGATTATTACGGTGGCGGACAGTTTCGATGCCATGACCTCACGTCGTAATTATCGACGCAATCTTTCCACAGTTGACGCAGTAGCTGAACTGCGCCGCTGTGCCGGCACCCAGTTTGATCCTGAACTCGTTGAGGCCTTTGCCGGGGTTATCTTTTCAGCCAACGCGCTCTATAGACAATAACGGCTGCCCGCCAAGAACAGCAACGCCACATTTCCGCCTCAATTCTGCCGATTTATCGAAGCTGGAACCCAACCATTCATTTTTTCTGTTGTATTCCCGGACAGCTCCTTTTACATTCCTGCTATGGTATCTGGTGAAGACTCCCTTTAGGCCCCTTTTATAGAGGTTCTGCAAGACTTTTGTTCACGAAAACGGGAAGTCGGTGTACTGTGCCTGAAGAACGGTTTTTGTAACTACAACATATAACGTATGTCGGATTGATGAAGATAAGCAAACAAGAAGTTGAACGTGTGGCACAGCTGGCCCGACTTGATATGTCATCGGGTGAAGTTGAGAAGATGACCGGGCAGCTGGACTCCATTCTCCGGTATGTGGCCAAGCTCGACGAGCTGGATACGACCGGGGTGGCGGTGACCACCCATACCCAGGATGTGGTCAATGCCTTTCGTGATGATGAGGTCCGTGACTCCCTGCCCAGGGACAAGGCCCTTGCCGCCGGTCCCCGGCACAACGATGAAACCTTTGTTGTGCCCAAGGTTATCGGGTAGTGGAGGATGGATATGCATAACTTGACTATTGGCGCGATAAGGGAACAACTGAGCCGTAAGGAAATTACCTCCACTGCGCTGGTGGAGTCTGTACTTGCCCGTATTGATGCGGTTGATGAGCGGATCAAGGCATACCTGAATCTGGATCGGGACGGGGCGCTTGCCGCTGCCGAACAGGCCGATAAAGATGGGGGCAGCGGACTGCTGCACGGTATTCCGGTAGCGGTAAAGGATGTGCTCTGTACCCGCAATATGCCGACCACCTGCGGTTCAAGGATTCTTGAGGGGTTCATTGCGCCCTATGATGCAACGGTGATTGAAAAACTGCACAATGCCGGGGCCATTATCCTGGGTAAACTGGCCATGGACGAATTTGCCATGGGTTCAACCAATGAGAACTGTGCCTTTCAGGTTCCGGAAAACCCATGGAAAGCCGGTTACGTAACCGGTGGTTCCAGTGGTGGATCGGCCGCAGCTGTAGCTGCCGGCGAATGTTTTGCCTCACTGGGGTCCGATACCGGCGGCTCCATCCGTCAACCGGCCTCACTCTGTGGTGTGGTCGGGTTGAAGCCGACCTATGGCCGGGTTTCCAGGTACGGCCTGGTAGCCTTTGCCTCCTCGCTGGATCAGGTGGGGCCGTTAACCAGAGATGTTTTTGACTGTGCCCTGATGATGAATGTCATTTCCGGGCATGACGAGCGGGATTCAACTTCGATAAGAAGGGATGTGCCGGACTTTACCACTGCGCTGACCGATGGTCTGCAGGGGGTCCGGGTCGGTATTCCCAGGGAATATTTTGGTGAAGGCCTTGACCCTGAAGTGGAAAAGGCCGTGCGGGGCGGCATTGATATGCTCCGTGAGGCCGGGGCCGAAATAGTTGATGTTTCTCTGCCCCATACCGAATACTGTGTTGCCGTCTATTACCTGATTGCCCCGGCCGAGGCCAGTTCCAATCTGGCCCGTTTTGACGGGGTCCGGTTCGGTTACCGGGATATGAAGGCGGAATCCCTGATTGATATGTATCGTCAGACCCGTTCCCAGGGGTTCGGCGATGAGGTTAAGCGGCGGATCCTGATCGGCACCTATGCCCTGTCGGCCGGATACTATGATGCCTACTATAAAAAGGCCTCCCAGGTCCGGACCCTGATCAAGGATGATTTTGCAGCCGCTTTTGACCAGTGTGATCTGGTGGTGTCGCCGGTCACCCCGACTCCGGCCTGGAAAATCGGGGAAAATGCCGATGATCCGCTGGCGCTGTATCTTTCAGACATCCTGACTATTTCGGCAAACCTGGCCGGAATACCCGGGCTTTCCGTTCCGTGCGGATTTTCCAGCGACGGTCTCCCCATCGGCATGCAGATGCAGGCCGCGCATTTTAACGAGGATATTCTACTCAAGGCCGCCTGGAACCTGGAGCAGCGGGCCGGAGTGGTTGATAAAAAACCAGCGGGACTGGATTAATTGTGACAAAGTAGAATTAAAGCAGCTTTTGTACGCTGACACCTGACACCTGACACCTGATTCGACACCTGATTATGAAGTTAAATATTCCTGAAAATATAGCTGAAATTGTACCCTACCCGCCCGGTAAACCTCTTGATGAACTGGAGCGTGAGTACGGGGTAACCAATTCCATTAAACTCGCCTCCAACGAAAATG
>DRKH01000497.1 GCA_011051825.1 Desulfobulbus sp. | reverse complement strand
TACCACTAAAGCTCAGCTTGAATGAAATCAGGGATACCATCGCTTTTTTTAAACAATGAATTGACCTGAAATCAGGCATAAACGCTGCTAAATGCGATTTGAGATTATAGCTGTAGCGATGTTATCCCTCGTTGCTGAGGAATCGTGGTAATCAAATAACTTTATGCAGAAGCGGAATAAATAGTACTATGGAAAATCAAGTCACCCTGGTCCAAAAAACAGTCGTCATAACCCCTGACGGGCACCGGGAGGAACAAGAGATCGTGGCGATTGAGGTTCCTTATACGGTTGCTCTTAATGACCGGGATATCGGGACATCCATGGTTCTGGCTACCGGGCTGGAGGAGTTCGGGGCCGGTTTTCTCTTTGGCCAGGGCTATGTAACCGAACCCGGACAGGTACGGGAAGTACTGGTCTGCCCGGAGGGCCGTATCTCCGTCCATGCCGATGTTGATGAGGAGGATGAGCCAAAAGAGGTCATCATCACCTCGGGCTGTGGCGGGACCGGCAGGATCTCCCGGGAGATGCTCGAAGGTGCCTTTGATCCGCTTAAAGAATGCACCATCACCCTTGCCGAGATCCGACGTTTTATCCGTCAGGTGCTGCACTACTCGCCTCTTGGTGGACAGACCCACTGTGTACACGGGTGCGGATTCTGGGCCGATGGAAAACTCCAGGCGCATTATGAGGATGTCGGGCGCCATAATGCGGTGGACAAGGTGATCGGCGCCATCCTGATGGGAAAAATTACTGCCCGGGGAGCAATCTACACCACCGGTCGTCTGACTTCGGATATGGTCCTCAAGTGTGCCCGGATCGGGATCCCGATAGTTATGTCGCGGACAGCGCCTTCATCGCTTGGCCTGGCCATTGCCCGGAGGGCCGGGGTGACGCTGGCAGCCTATGCCCGGCCGGACCGGGTCAATATTTTTCATGCTCCGGAGCGGATTATCCGTGCCGGAGATTGAAGTCGTGCCGGCGAAGCTGAAGACAACTTTGGCACTCCTGAACAGTTACAGTCTGCGGTATTGCGTAAATTGTGTCCTTATCTGAATAGTTACCTTTTATGTCATCTTTTCAGGATGGTTTTTATACTTTTTTGTTCTCTTTTTCGTGCCGCCCCTGCCCCTGCCCCTGCCCCTGCTCCTGCACGGTCTGCGGTTCGGGAAACCGTGTCGGACCGTTCTTTGCCGCAATTGTCCTGTTTTTCAGTTCACCCAGATGAGTGGGCAGAATGATCTCAACCGTACAGCCATGGCCGAATGATGAGTTGATGCGCATGTCGCCCCGATGTTCCCGGATGATCTGCCGGACATAGGGAAGACCGAGGCCGGTGGAGCCGTCCTTGGTGCTGTAAAAGGGTTCAAAGATATGTTCCAGAACCTCGGCCGGGATTCCGGGTCCATCGTCATATACACGAATGACAGCCCCCTCGGGAATCCCGATGGTTGAGATCCGGATATGGTTCCCCGCGCGGCAGGCCTCAAGCGCATTGCGCAGGATATGGAGCAGGGCTACTTTCAGATAGCGGCTGTTTCCCTGACAGACCAGGCTGTTTTTTTCCAGTTGCGAACTGAAGCGGATGCCCTTTATTTCGGCCTCCGGCCGGATGATGTTCACCCCGTCCCTGACCAGCTCATTGATGTCGATAACGGCAAAGTGGTCCTGGTTTTCGGTCTGCAGTTCCTCAAAACGAAAGACTATGGCTTCAAGTTTTTTAGTCTGATCAAGAATGGCTTCGCGGTATCTCTGGTTCTGTTCCTTATCTTTTTCCAGGCAGGACATACGGCGCAGCAGGCCGGCAATGACCGTAACCGGGTTGCGGATTTCGTGGGCCAGCTGCAGGGTGAATTCGGCCCGGGTTCGGTCACTGACCACGGATTCGATGTCCTGGTTGAGTTCCAAAAGCTGCGAGCTGGTCTGTTCAATTTTCTGCCGGTCATTACTCATCCTGGTCATGATCACCAGCATGTTTCTGAAAAACAGGGTGGCGGCAAAGATAACTATAAACGTCACGGTGATCAGGCCGCCGCCGTACGGAGAGATTCGGGCCCAGGTCTCTGCATGACCGGAAAACAGAAGAAAATATTTGACCAGATGACCCAGAGAGCGCAGCAGACAGAAGGAAAACAGGGCACTGATAAGCCAGAGTATATAGGTGTACAGCGGATTTTCGGTATCTCTGAAATAAAGCTTAAGGGCCTGCTGCATGCAGAGTGCCGACAGGGTGAGCATGGCCAGGCTGCCGGTGATATCCAACAGATATATCGGAGCAAGGGAAAAAGTCATGACTACAGGGTATTCCCGGTCGTTGTTGACGAGGCCCTGCTGTTCATTTTGCGCAGAGCCAGGTACATGAAGACCAGGGCAGGAACACAGATCAGGTGATCCATTTTCAGGAGATAATAAAACCAGCTGACCGGTGTGTCCATGACCAGCGCCGTTCTTATGCCCTGCTGGTTGAGCAGAAAGTGATCGGCGGAAATGTTTTTGGCAACGACATGGGCAATAATGGCCCAACCGTTCCAGCAGGCAAGCAGGACGGCGCCGATAGCCATAAGCCGCCAGGCCTTGTCTCTGGCCAGCCTGGATATACGGATACGGAAGGCAAATCCGAGCATGGCCAGACCATAGAGGGTGTGCCCGAACAGGTGGACATAGAGCCCTTCCGGCGGCCCGTGCGACTGGATGGCAAGGGCGGGAGAGGCCTGGAAGAGGCTCAGCAGCAGGTTGAGGCTCAGTATCTGCAGGATGGGTTGTTTTCTAAATCGAGTCATGTCGGTTACCCTGTGGGGACGACCAGACCGGTTTCACGGGTGGAATAGCCGCCCAGTGCCTCAACACTGTCCTTGAATTCCTGAGACCCAATAATTGCCAGCGCCTGTGTAATCATGGGCAGCTCAAGAAATTCCGTCGGGATAACCAGGTCATAGCGCTCCTCGGTTATGGGAATAAAATCCAGTTCCAGGGCCCGGGCAGCGGCCAGGATACCCAGCCCTGCGTCTGCCTTGCCGGAAAGAACGGCTACTGCCACTGCCATGTGGGTATACTCCTCATGGTCATAGCCCCGGATTTCATCACCATCAAGGTTTTTTTTATTCAGTTCATAATCAAGCAGAACCCTGGTCCCTGATCCGGCCTGCCGGTTGATGTATGTTATGTCGTTTCGGATCAGATCGTTGATGGTTTCTATCTGTTTGGGGTTGCCCTTTTGAATGATAAATCCCTGCTGCCGATGGACCAGGGTGAGGAGGGTTATTTCCCGGTCTCCAAGATACCGTTTGAGGTAGGCGGTATTATAGGTCCCGGTTTTCGGGTCAAGCAGATGCGATCCGGCCATGTGGGTCCTGTTGTTTTTAATGGCCATGATGCCGCCCAGCGAACCGACATGGGTGGAGGCCAGCGGATAGGCCGGGTCTGATTTTTTTAAGAAATCATGGAGCAGGTCCAGGCAGAGATCATGACTGCCGGTACAGAGAATGGTTTTGTCGATATCAGCCGGTGGCCGGAGCAGTTCGACCTCCACCAGGCTGTCCCTGGCCTCTCCCTCGGAACTTGCGGCAATTTTGAGGATGGAGTTGGCCCGGGTCAGGGTGGTGATGGCACCGGCCCCTTTTTTGAGCGGAACCGTGACAAAGTGATCACCTATTCTGCCGGTGATCATACGTCTGAACTCTTCAATGCCGCCGCGGGAGGGCAGGTCACGGGCAAGAACGGCGGTGAGGCGCTGATGAGCGTCCGGAGCCATGCCCTGCATTTTGGCAAGCAGCGGCAGGACAAACTGTTCCAGAGAAATAATGGCGGAGACCGGATAGCCCGGATTGCCCACCACCGGTTTTCCTTCGATGATGCCGAGAATGGTCGGTTTACCGGGCATAATGGTGACCCCGTGGACCAGGACTTCACCGAGTTCTTCAATGACCTGAACCGTATAGTCGGCGCTGCCGGCGGACGATCCGGCGTTGATAATGACCATGTCGGTATCGGACTGGACGGCTGCCAGCAGGTGTTTTTTTATGTTGTCGAAATCATCAATGATAATCGGGGTGATTGTGGCCCGGGCACCGCAGCTTTCAGCAAGTGCCGCCAGTACCGCAGAGTTGGATTCAATGGTCTTGCCCGGAGGCGGTGGTGTGCCGTCCGAATCAAGATCAACCAGTTCACTGCCGGTGGGAATAATGGTTACTCTTGGTTGTTTCCGGACCCGGACGTTCGGGCATCCGGCGGTCAGCAGGGCGGCCACGTCCGGCGGCATGATCTTAT
>DRKH01000496.1 GCA_011051825.1 Desulfobulbus sp. | reverse complement strand
TTTTCAAACCCGCTTTGACAGCTCCAAGAATCGCGGGCATCATCATCAAAACCGACATTCCACCTGTGGTTACCGCACCGGCGGTATCCCAAACAAGCCCATCTTCCTGCTGCTCATTTGCAAGTGCTGACCCAGCGGCAAATAAAGTAGCACTTATCAACATAAGACAACACAGACCTGCAACAATCTTATTTTTCACGTTTTCTCCTCTTCCTTTATTTATCGCCAATGCCTTCAAATTCTCTTCTTTACTATACGGCATATCAAAAATAAGCTTTTGAGACAAGAAAAAAAATAAACTAACCATCCTCTTTTCGGCTAAATACACCCTTTTAAAATTGAAAAATTGTCAAAAGCGCTTCTAGCGCAAAGCATTCCGTTTATTATTAACTTTTGCTAAAATTTTATCCTTTTTTTCGGCGTAAGGAGAGGATGCCGGAACCATGGCGAGAACTTTCTCGGCTTCGTCCAGCCGATTTTGTTTAAAAAGGATGTACCCAAGATTGTACATTGCCTTATAATTTTTTTCGACCACACTGAAGGACCTTCTATAGGCATCTTCTGCTTCCTGCATCCTTTTCAGCTTGTATAAAATGTTGCCCTTATTGGTCAACATTTTCGAAAGATTTTGAGTTGTAATCTTTTGTTCCAGCACTTTATTGGTAACAAAAAGTGCCAGCTCATATTCACCTCCCTTAGCCAGAGCAACCACCAGATTGACCATTGCAGTCTCATCCAGCCTCGGAGGCATTTTTCCTGTCTCATTGATACCATGAGATTTTTTGGTTACCTGGAGAAAAATTCTCAAGGCTCCGACATTATCCCCTTCCTGCAGCAGGTATTTTCCCAACTCACTCCAGGGCCGGGCCTTATTCGGCGCATGAATGGCTGAATCCCGCCATAACGCGACAGGATCTCGCCACAGAGCATTCCGTGACCACGTTACAATGCCAAGCACCAGGCAAAGGATGACAGTAGAAACAACTGCGGCCTTATTCCCGATCGTTCTCGGCAGCCAGTAGACGAGAACCCATCCAACGATCAGGCAAAGTCCAAGATTGGGTAAATATGTCCGATGCTCAAATAAAACGTCACGGATGGGGATAAAGCTGGATTCAATAGAATGTCCAAGATAAAAAAACAGCACCCCGAAGGAGACCAGAGGTGCTCTCCGAACCAGAAACAGTGCCGTCGTCAGCACGAGCACATGGCCGGACAAGCCAATGAGAACATCCGGGGATAAACCATGAGACAACGCTATATCATGATCAAGATGCAAACCAGCCGGCCAGAAAAACAGGCCGATATATATCCAGAGGACCCTGAGCTGAGTAAGGAAATAATCCTGCCTTGAAATCAACTCTGTTTCCTGAGTCAAGCGCTCCAGCGATGAGAGTGACAGGGGATTTAAATGAAACAGTGAGGCCATTACTGCCCAGAGTACGAACATCCCGGCCGACAAGAGCAGTAAGGCCTTCAACGTTTTCTTCCGGGAAGAGGTAAAAAACAGGCATTCCACAAGAATCATGGCCAGGGGCAAGGTAAAGGTGTTCTGTTTGGTAAAAAAGGCCAGAAAGGCGAAGATGGCGCTTCCGGCAATACAGAACCGGCCTTTTGCTGTTCCGCCGAACAGCCTGGCATAAACAAAACAGGAAAGACTTGAGAGATAAAAGAGGGCGGCCAGGGAAGTTAACCTTTGAACAATATAGGTTACCGCCTGGGTTTGCAGTGGATGCAGGACAAAAAGCAAAGCCACGACCAGCGGCAGCCAATCCAGAGAGGTTTCATGATATTTTTTTCGGACCACAGGTGTTTTGATCAGTCCGGCAACCAGCCAGAGAACAGAAAAACCGGCTAGACAGTGAATCAGGATGTTGACAACATGATACCCACGTACATCCAGGTTGTTGACCGAGTAATTTGCCGCAAAGGTAAGATAACCGACCAGGCGTAATTTACAGTACCCCCACAGGGCGGCAAGGCCTCCATGTTGAGCGATAGCCGGGTTCTCGACAATGGACGAATAATCGTCCATATAAAATGGGACCGAAAGCGTATGGCCGTAGACGATCAAGACAACAATACAAATCAGCAGGGGGTAAAAATAACCGGCCCGTTCTCTGATTGTCTGTAACGAGAAAAAATTATGCATCAGTTACATTGCCTGTCTTCTCTAACGGGGTCCTGCAGACGCCTTCTTTTTGTTTTTCTTCGGGAGCGGCAGTTCTTTCAACAATACCCCATCCTTCCATTTGCCGTAGATAACTTTTCCATTTATCCCCCTGTAGGTACCCACCCCGTCGATTATATCATTTTTAAAGGCCCCTTCAAATGAATCACCGGCCTTCCAGGTAAACTTGCCCTGACCGTGGGTTGTGTTCCTTTTCCATTGGCCTGAATACACATCACCATTTTTCCAGGTAAAAACGCCCTGCCCTTCCATGGCATCATTTTTCCAGTATCCTTCGTATTTATCACCATTCTCCCAGGTCATTACGCCCTGACCATACAGCAGACCATCGTTAAAACTGCCGACGTATTTATCACCGTTCGGCCAGATCATCGTTCCCTGTCCGGTCAACATTCCGTCGACAAATTTCCCCTCATATATGGAACCATCGGGATAGATCCGCTTGCCCTGGCCATTCTTAACTCCGTTGAGATATTCTCCACTGTAGGTCGTTCCATCGGCCCAGGTATACACTCCATAGCCACTTTTTTTACCATGCTCATATCCACCAGCGTATTTATCGCCATTGGCGTACGTATAGATTCCCTCACCATGGGGTTGCCCGTTTTGAAAGTCCCCTTCATATTTATTGCCGGAGGCATACTTTAATACACCTTTACCGTCGGGCTTGCCGTTGCGAAACGAACCGACATACCTGTCACCACGCGGCAGCACAAAGGTTCCGGTACCGTTTTTACAGTCCCCCTTAATACATTTAGCGAGCGCCGGCGAGCTAACCGCAAACAGCAGACCACAACAGAACAGAACCAGGATCACGACCTTCATATTATTTTTCCTTGCCGTTTTTCATTGCTTCCAACAACGCCAGCCGCTGCACAAGGCGACGGAGTTTCTGCTCCTGTTTGGTTCGCTCAATGTCCATGATCAGAATTTTCACCATGAGCACGCAAACCCCAAAAACAATGAGGAGAATGGGGGGATAACCGACACCAAAAGAATGACCGATTGTGTCAATGAGTTTGGGAAAACTGCCGAAAAGCATTATTGAAGCCGCTGTAAGAAACCACCAGACCGCATACCCGCTATGCAGATGGTTCTTCCGTATAAGCACAAGAATGCTGATGCCGATACCACAGCCAATGGCGGCAGAAATTAACTGATATCCCATATCCCTCCCCAATTTTTACAGGATTACGCTTATGTCAACGGGTGCTCAAGCTTCGATAAAAATACCATCACAGAGGCCACTGGACAATGTGACGAGGATTTTTAATCGATCCGATTGAATGAAACCACAGGGGTAGCAGAACTACGTCAGGGCTTTCATGGTTGAAGATCGGCTGAAGTTCTGTTGCAATGCCAAGTCAGCATGCGAAGTTATTTTTACCAGACCTTACATCGGAAACGGCTGTTACATATTGTGGTCGGATGCACCTCTTGAAATTCGCATGGAAAGGCAGAGAACCAGTGTTTGCAGCATATACTTGACGACCAGCAGCCAGGAATCAAACACCCGGGACTTCCCATCCCGCCGGGGGCCCATGGCAACATCTTTTTCTCTGATCTTCATCTTGTTTTCCAACAAATACAAAAGGACACCAAGATCCTGGTAATCAAAAATAGTCGCATCGGCCTTCACCAGATGGCAGGCAGCCTCCCTGCTGTACGCCTTGAGGCCTGAGGTCAGGTCTTCCAGCTTGAGCCCGGACAACCTGCGAAAAATCCACCAGGCTGTTTTTCTTGCACGACTTCCCCGGCCCGGACATGAACCAATAACCACGTCCAGACCGTTGCCGACGACTTCATCTATCAACCCGGGCAGGTCACCGGAACGGTGCTGACCATCGGCATCCATAGTAACAAAGACATCATAGCCGTTCAGCAACCCGAATCGTATACCGGTCTGGGTTGCACCCCAGGCTCCGAGCTGAACAGACAACGGTAGTACGGTTATACCATACCCAAGAGCGACTTCAATAGTATTGTCGGCACTGTTGTCATCAACAACAACGACATCAACCCCGCCTACCTGGTTAATTCCGGTCAGAACAATTCCAAGATTTCGTCCCTCATTATAGGCAGGAATAACAACCAGCGTTCGGACTGACCGATGCGACAGACTGTTATTCACGACCCGGGACACCCGACGGATAAAACATCATTATATAAGTGTAGAGTTTTTTCGGCAATCCGATCAATGTGGAAAATCGATTCAAAACGCTGCCGGCCGGCTTGCCCCATGGCCTTTCTCTCTTCCGGGTGAGTAACATAACGATGCAGCCTGCGGACAAGCTGCGACGTACTTCCCGCCGCAAAGAGCAGGCCGGTCTTCTTATCCTGCACCACCCAGCCCACACCGGAGCCGGGTATGTCACCGGCAATAATCGGCTTACCATAACGCATTGCTTCAAGAAGCACGAGCCCAAAGGCCTCGGTCCGTTCAATAGAAGGCAGGCAGAAGCAGTCTCCACTTGCCAATAAAGCCTGCAGCCGAGTTTGGGAAAGCCGTCCACATAAAAATACCCTGTCCTGTATTTTCAGCTTAGCGATAAGCTGTTCAAGGTCCCGCCTTGTATCACCTTCGCCGACTATGAGCACCCGTACATTCCCCATTTCAGCAGCAGCACGAATGAGCACCTCATGGCCCTTATAGTACGTGAGCCTGCCGATGGACAGCACCCGCATGCTGTTCCGGCCTCCCCACATTCTTTCGGCCTGTTTCAGTTCATCCTGCCCCGGCAGTGGCAGGCGATCCGGATCCAACCCCAGGGGAATCACCCTGAGTTTATCCTGCCAGTTCTGCAAGGACAGGCTGGAATCACCATATCTTTGCGAGGTTGTAATAACGGCCGCAGCGCCGGACAACAACCTCTGTTCAACCGGTCGATAGAGAGCATAAGCAGCCGCAAGCCGACGGTTAAACTGTGAGAAGACCACATCCGCATGCCAGTGAATAACCCATGGGATGGCATATGCCCCCGGCAGCAACATGGCCCAGAAAGCGGAGGTATTCGGTACGTGCAGATGAAGAATATCCGGTTTTTTCTTTTTCAACATCCTGTTGAATGCAACAGGAAAACCCGGGCTGACCGGGGCATACAAAACAGAGCCGTAACATGGCACCCGCACCACTCTTGATTGGTCAAAACAGGTATCCGCAACACCTGATGGTCCTGAAGAGCTATGGACAAGTGCCGTAACGTCCACTCCTTTTGCCAACAGGGCAGGCAGCAGATCCCCCATAAAATTTTCTATGCCGCCGGCAAACGGCGGGAAAAATTTTCCCACATGTAATACCCGCACCCGCTACCGACCTCCAGCCCCGGCAATCACCGCTTTCATCTTTTCCAGAAACATATCCAGGCTGAACAAAGCCGCCCTCTTTTCACAGGCCTCTTTCATGGCCATTACTCTTTTGCGGGAAAAACCATCCACCGCCTGACAGACAAGATCCACGTCAGGATCACCCTCCGGCAGTAACATTCCGTTTTCACCATCAACAACCGTTTCCAGTAATCCGCCCTCGGCAATTCCTATTACCGGTTTTCCGGCAGCCATGGATTCAACCGGACTCATTCCGAAATCCTCGTCTTTAGGAAGATAGACGGTGGCAAGACAGGTCGAAAGAAGTTTTTGCAACATTTTTTCCTCAACCCAGCCCAATACCTTTATATTATCAAAGCCATCGGCAAGCCGGACGATACGTTTAAATTCACTCCCTCCGGAGACAACAACAAGCTTATGGCCGGGTAACTGCTGAAAGGCCCGGACAATGACATCAACCCGCTTCAGAGGATCCAGCCGGGCCGTTGAAAGAAAAAAGTCTTTTGGTTCTTCCCAGTTATACCTATTCAAATCACAGGGAGGATGGACGATTGTCGAGTTGAGACCAAGATACTTTTTTATTCTGCCCTGGACGGTAGCGGAGTTGGCAACAATCACATCCATCTCAGCCACTGCCCTTTCGTACCTGGGTCGAAAATAGCGGTTAAATCCCTTCAGAACAGGCCGTTGCCAACCCGGAATCAGGGATAAAAAGAGGTCTTGCTGGTCATAAACAAACCGTGGAGGAGTATGACAATAATATATATTTTGTCTGCCGCTATGGTTTTGAATGGCCAGCGGCGCATATGAACCGCTGTAAAGCACCGTCGCATAACCGGCAAGGAAGCCCGTATTCCCGGCAAAGGCCCGCG
>DRKH01000495.1 GCA_011051825.1 Desulfobulbus sp. | reverse complement strand
CAGTCACCCGGGATGTAACTGTTCAGCAGTGCTCCAGATGTGCGCAAGCATGCTGGAGAGCTATAGTGAGCTCTATGTGAGCCGGCATGATCGCGTGCAGATGGGGTGCTGCTGAACAGTTACCAAAGTTCAACATTTCCGGGTCGCAACTCCGGGATGGCTCAGGAACAGAGATTAAATAACGTGGACAATATCGTGCTCAGCTCTTTGTAAGAGATCACAGGGTGCGCCTGATGTGGACAGGTAAGCACAGCCTGTGATCAATTACGTTACTTTCCATACACTTCCTCGGGATTAAAGATCGGTTCCGTATCAATTTTCAGTTCATCGCCATCCACTCGGCGATAAAAACAACTGTGATATCCTTTATGGCAGGCGGCCCCACCGATCTGCTCAACCTTAAAGACCACCGTGTCCTGATCACAGTCAACAAAAATTTCCTTAATGACCTGGACATGTCCGGAGGATTCTCCTTTGAGCCAGAGCTTGTTGCGTGACCTGCTCCAGTAATGGGCCTTGCCGGTTTCAAGGGTTTGCTGCCAGGACTGCAGATTTATATAGGCAAGCATCAATATATCGCCGGTGGCGTAGTCCTGGACAATAGCAGGCAGCAACCCCTGTGGATCCTTGCTGAAATCTAACTCGATCATAATCTTCTTAAAAAATAAAGGGACAAAAAGCAGGCGCTACTGCGGCTTGGCACTGTTGCCGGACAGGCTCGATGCCTTTGCTTTCTGCTGTCCTTTGCGTTCTTTTTCCATAAAGCGGATAATACACCCCTGCCTGAACTGGCAATAGTCATCAGGGTGTCGACAAACCGCATTTTCAGAATCAACTTTGTCTTTATACTTCTCACATTCAAGTTCCATGACGTCCTCATAAATATGGCTGTTCACATTTAGGCTGTCGTCTCCTCTTTGTCAAGTCCCGGCAGTTGTTTTGTTGCAGGTATTTTTAAAAAGGTGACTTGAAACGACCCGTTTGAAGGGTAAATATTGTTTTTTCAGCCAGGTTCGATTACAATAATGGCCTCAAAAAAATCATACAACAATACAACTGGACGATCACTTCGCCTGGTGCCATATATGAGAGGATTGATTCATGTGCCCCGTAGCCCTGACAGATACCGTAAGCATCAGTTATACCGCCACGCTCGAGTCCGGCGAAGTCTTTGAAAAAGTCCCGGCCACGAAACCAATCCACCTGTCGATAGGCTCCGGCAGGGTCCTCAAAGCCGTGGAAGCCAGCCTCCTCGGCATGAATCCCGGCGAGTCAAGAACGGTTCAAATCCAGCCGGAAGATGCCTTTGGGCCACACCATGCCACTCTGGTCCATGATATCAAACGTTCAGTCTTTGAGGGTAAGCTTGAACCCAAACCCGGGATGATCCTCTCCCTTGCAGTGGAGAAAGACGGTAAGAACGAGCAGGTTCCGGCTACGATTCTTGCGGTCAACAGCGAAAATGTCACCGTCGATTATAATCATCCTCTTGCCGGCAAGGTGCTCACCTATACCGTCACCCTCCATGCCATTGCAACGTAAAAAAAGAGTATTGTTCCCGCTCAGGGAGTTTTTTGCAGGTACCGAAGGGAAAGGCACCCATCCCATCCGCCGTAAGCGTTTACCAGGCCCCCCGGCTTCGTTCAGGTAAGCGAGCCTGCGAGACTCCGGGTAAGCGAGCCTGCGAGACTCCGGGTAAGCGAGCCTGCGAGACTCCGATAGCCTGCCTATGTGAGCCGGCCTGATCGGACGGAGAGGTAGATAGATAGATAGATAAGCGCAGACTTCGAGCGCAGACTCCGTGGGGTACTGGTGAACGGTTACCCATCCGCCTTTTCCTCCCCCGGCTTCCCTGTTGTACAAAAGATACCCCTGTGCAGACCTTGAATATCCAACAGGACGAATTCTTGGATTTTTCCCGGGGCGTTTATTCCTCCGCTGCGCCTTCTGGCCACTCTCGACTGCTCTCTTCCACAAAATAGCAGAACCTGGGCCAACGTGCCTCAAAACCCGTAACAGGGCACCGCAGGCCAACTTTTCCGGCATCAACGCTAATAACTTCCCAGTCTCCTTTTCTGGGGCCATCGGCAATATGGATTTTTTGACCGACCCGGAAGGGATATTGTGAAAACTGAAGAACATCGACCATCATCATTCCTCCTGTTGCAGGACAGTTACTGAGGCGAAGCTGTTAAAAAAAATTTAAGGCTCCAATAAAATAAACCTGTACAATCCTTTTGCGATACGTACAATAATAATATGAAAGAGCACCCCAGCACCCCAACGGTAGATATTGGAGAAAAAAATGTCCATAGAAGATGATGAAATCCTGCAGGGTTTTATAGAAGAGTCACTGGAACATCTTGCCGACATAGAAAACGACCTTCTCGCCATTGAAGAAGGAGGCGCCGACATTGATGTTGAACTGGTCAATAAAGTCTTTCGGGCCGCCCATTCCATTAAGGGCGGCGCCGGGTTCATGGGACTTACGGTCATCCAGAACCTCGCCCATGCAGCGGAAAATGTTCTTGGCTTGATCAGAAGCGAGAAACTGGTACCCAATCCGGATATCGTCAATATCCTGTTACTTGCTTCCGATGAACTGCAACAACTCATCGAGGATGTCGGAAACAGTAATGATGTCGACATTACAGAACATGTAAATGCCTTGAATGCCATTTATGAAAATGGAGAAGCACCCGGAAAACCCGAGGCTGAAAAAAAGGAAACCGAGCCGGAAGCTGAAACTGAAACACCAAAGACGGCTGAAGTTGAACCGGAAACAGTGGTCAAAGAAGAAAAACCCGTACCCGCGCAGCCGGAAGGACAACCTGAACCGATCGATGAAGCACAAGGGGCACAACCCGAGCCGGAACCGAAACCGGAACCGGAGCCGGAGCCGGAGCCGCCCCCTGAACCGGTCAGTCCGCCGGTACCGAAGGTGCCGAAAGTACCTGCAAAAAAAGCAAAAGCCAAAAGTTCACCGCAGAAAGCCGACACCTCTATTCGGGTTACGGTCAGCCTGCT
>DRKH01000494.1 GCA_011051825.1 Desulfobulbus sp. | reverse complement strand
TCGCTGGCTGCCCGGTAGGAGACCGTCAGGTTGGCAGACGGCTCGACCGTCGCGCTGGAGGTGAGGGTAAAGGTTGACGGACCCGCATTCTCGGCCTGCGCGCCATCGCTGGCAATGCTGAGGGTCGCGGTGTCGTTATCGTCGGCTATTGTTCCCCGGGCACTGGCGCTGGCCGTCACATCAGCGCTGGAACTGCCGGTCAGGGTCAGGGTAAAGGTCTCGTCTCCCTCCACGTTAGTGTCGTTTACCAATGGAACATCGATACTCGCTGTTGTGCCGACGAATGCAATACTTCCTGTTGTGGTTGCCCTGTAATCACTGCCTGCCGTGGCCGTGTCTCCCGTCTCACTGCTCGTCGTATAGGACACGGTAACCGCGGCCGACGACTCGATGACCACGCCGCCGGAGGAGACGGTAAAACTGGATACACCCGCATTTTCCGCGACCCTGCCATTGGAGGAGACCGAGAGGGTTGCCGCATCATCGTTGGTGATGGTGCCGGTGCCGGAAGATGTCACGAGATTGACGCTGTTATCGGCCGATGGCGTAACCTGCGGATTGGAAAGCTGCAGGGTGAAGGTTTCATCGCCCTCAACCGCAGTGTCCGGGAGCACCGTGACATCAACCGTCTTGCTGGTGTCACCCGGCGCAAAGGTCAAGGTTGATGTGGAGATTCCCTGATAATCTTTACCTGATGTTGCCGTGCCATCGGCGGTGGCATAATCGACCGTCACCTGATCGCCCGCCTTGACCGCGGGGTTGATGGTGAGCGTGAAGGTCATGGTGCCGACCGTATCTTCGGTCCCGGAGACATTATCCACAGAAATCGAGTAGGTTGTCGCCCAGCCCGCTGACGGGATAAGCAAGAGCAACCCGAACAATACTGCAAACAAATGCTTCTTCACTGCCCATCTCATCGTTTCGTTCCGCTTCATGGTAGTTCCCCAGGTCGCCTTCATGCATTTTCCAGGTTGCTGCATCTCACATCCCTGTTGCTGCTCTATCAAAACCGTTTTTTAAACCCTATCTTCACCAGGGCCCTGCCGCGATTGCCCTCGGAGTAACCATAGGCCACATAGTCATAGAGCCGGCTCGATTCCATACCAAGAGAATTGCCGCTCTGTATGGGTTCCTGGACAACGGCCCGGTAGGTGCTGTTCTTGCTGTCAAGCTGCGAGGTCTCCAGAAAATCGTTGCTGTCAACCTCGTTATCGCCGCTGAGGTCCAGGTTGGCCACATCGTTATCCGGCTCCTGGTTGTTTGCGGCGCGGAGCAGATTCGCGTTTTTGGCACCACTCGTCAAAAGCGGCGCCAACAGTTCCTGTGGAGAGTTTTCATTGGCCAGCTTCTGAATGCCTTCCATGGCGGCCGACTCGGCAAGGTAAAAATTTCGTTCAAACACCGCATCACTGCGGACAACGGCCTTTTCGGTCGTTGTGGTGTCAGTGGCCATCAATGCCACAAAGGTGAGAAGAAGAAGGACCAGCAGGGCGGCAACAATGGCTGTTCCCTGTTCATTTTCCGCAACAGCGACAATGGAATTCCTGACTGACGTGTGCTTGTTCATAGCTTTCCGCCCGATTAAAATGAATCCTGAACCCTTGTGAGATCCACCCTGCTTATTTCGCGTCCGTTCCAGCGCACGAAAATATTGACAATTTTCGAATTTGGGATATTGGCGCTGTTATCGGTCACGTCCCATTCCACGCTGTAAGGGGCACGGGTGACCATGTGGCCGTCGCCCACCACTGTCGGCGTCCCCTGGACCGAAAGCTCCGTGTCCGTGTACGGTAATGCCAGCAAACGCTCGGCCTGGTCCATTGCCCAGGTATACCCTTCGGTCTCCCGCTTGGAGCTGGCGTTATAGCTCATACTTCTGGTCTGCAACCCCACAACGGCAAGGACCCCGATCCCCAGAATAACCAGGGCGATCATGACCTCGATGATCGTGAAGCCTTCAGCAGCGGCTATCATTTCCTGTAACGTTTTTTTCGCCTTCATCATCTCTTTCCCCACCCGGCACTCACTTACCTGCATTGCGAACACGGATCCTGAATTGCTGGGTCCAGGTCTGGTTTGCACCCGTTACCCTGCCCGGATTCTCCACCTGCCCCATCATGAAGACCTGGACGGTGCGAATCCTGTCCAGATCGGTTTCACTGCCAAGGCTGGTGAGAACATTGCCGCTGCTGTCGTAATAGGTGAACTGGAGGTCGATAATATTGGCGGCAACAGGCTGTCCGGATCCGCCCTGGGCATAGCGCAGGCAACCGGGCCGCCTGTCACCGGCTGCCATCACCGGACCAGGGGTCCCGGAACAGTTGTCAAAGGTCCTGTAAAACGCGATATTTTCGCCTGGATCATCGGCATCACCGTCAGGCTCAAGGAACTGGTCACCATCGCCATTGTCCCTGTCCGTGGTGAAATGGATGGAATTGGAGTCTGTATCTGCACTGTCATCGGAGGTATCAAGCAGGAAGCCGATTCTTTTCTTGCCAACGGGATTGCAACAGGCCTCACGGATCTCGTAGGTCATGAGCTGTTTTGCCGCCCGCATGTCCTGTGTCAAGTCGACCATCATCTCCTGCGCGGTCTGGTACTTTCCCGTGGAGGAAAACATCTTGACAAGCCCAGTGAGAACCAAACCGAGGATAACCATGGCGATCATCACCTCAATCAAGGTAAAACCAGCCATGGAGCGGGATAGATCATATTTCTTCATTGTCTCAGTATCCTGCCGGCAGTTGAGATTGTGAATGTGCTGCAATCGCCACGGTCCGCCATGTACACGGACACAGGTCCACTGCTCGTGGCGGTGCCACGGGGCGACAAGGTAAACCAGGGCTCTGAGCCCGAAGTAATCGCCGTGGGCGAGGAATTACAATCAGCGGTAAGTCGGGCCCCGGGCAGATTGGTAAAGTCACGGACAATCACCTGGCGCCCTGCCGCCCGGAAGGCTGCTATCTCGGCCGCACCCATGGGACACGACGGGTTGGCGGTATATGCAGGAGGCACGGTCCAGCGTGAATTGCGCGGCCTGTCACCCTCGATCAGCTGGTAACTGTTGCCGCAAAACATGATACGCCACTGGTTCCTGGTTTCCACGGCCTTCATTTTCGCCTTGTTGATATCACCCCGGATTCGGGAGACAGCCGCGCGATACACGTACCCGGGTTTCCAGGACATGTACGCCGGCACGGCGATGCCGGTAATAAGGCCGATGATGGCGACGACCACCATCACTTCCACCAAAGTAAAGCCATGTTGATTCCGAGTCATTTGCATCCTCTTGACCATGGAAAACGCTTATCCCTGGAAGCAAGAAAGCAAATAGCGCACCAATAACGGAACGAGAGAAAAAGAAACAGCGTCAGCGGAAATAATAACAGAATCTCAACAAGATATACGAACATCCCGGCGGGATCCGGGACAAGGCGAGGAGGGGGATAAAATCAATAATATAAAATAATTTTATAAAACACGAACAAGGTATTAAAAAAATTTCCAGCCAGGATGGAACTCAGCCCAGCCCGTAATCCTTAATTTTTCCCAGAAGAGAAGGATAACTGATCTCGAGGAGCTCGGCGGCCTTGGACTTGTTGCCGCCGGTGGCGTCAAGGGCACGCCGAATGAGGCTCTTTTCCATGATTTTCTGTGCTTTTTTTATGGAAAAACCGGCAAAGAAATCATCAAGCCGGCGTGCCTGTCGTTTTGTTCCGAACTCGGACGGCAGGTTCTCCGGAAGAATAACCTTCTTTTCCGCCAGGATAACGGCCCGCTCAATGACATTCTCCAGCTCCCGGACATTGCCGGGCCATGAATGTCCCATGAGGAGCTGCATGGCCGCGGGAGCGATACCGTTGATCTCGACATCCATCCGGGCGGCCAGTTTTTCAGCAAAATGACGGCTCAGGAGAGGAATATCCTCTGATCGCTCCCGCAACGGCGGAATATGGATATTGACGACATTGAGGCGATAGAAAAGATCCTCACGGAAATCACCTTCTCTCACCTCTCGAGCCAGGTCCCGGGCTGTTGCTGCAATCACCCGGACATCGACCTTTCTGCTCCGCGCCGCACCCACCGGTCGTATCTCCTGCTCCTGCAGGACGCGAAGCAGCTTCACCTGCATGGAAACGGGCAGCTCTCCGATTTCATCAAGAAAGATGGTGCCGCCATCGGCCTCCTCGAACAACCCTTTCTTGTTCTTCTCCGCACCGGTAAAGGCTCCTTTCACGTATCCGAACAGTTCGCTTTCCAGCAGGTTTTCCGGTATACCGCCACAGTTGATGGCAACAAACGGCTTGCCCGCCCTGGGACTGAGGTCGTGGATCCCCCGGGCCACGAGTTCCTTACCGGTACCAGACTCTCCTGTCACCAGGACCGTGGTCGCATGCTGCGCCACCTTGGTGGCCAGTTGAAAGACCTCCTGCATCTTCTTGCTCTTGCCCACCATGCGGCCAAATCCGGATGGCCCCCCGATATCCGCCAACTGTCGACGGAGAGCGGCATTCTCCCGCTGCAGGGACTCCCGCTCTTCCGCTTTCTTGAGGACCAGCAGGATCTCCTCTGCCTTGAACGGTTTGGAGATATAGTCATAAGCCCCCTGCTTCATGGCCTCGATGGCGCTGTCTACTGTGCCGTAGGCCGACATCATGATAATGGTCGCGCCATGCTCCAGGGCCGAGGCCTTTTGCAGAAAATCCATACCATCCATCACGGGCATGCGGATGTCGCACAAGACAAAATCAAGGTTTCCTGCCTGCAGCATGTCGAGGCCCTGTTGCCCGTTACCGGCCGTCTCGACCAGGTAACCCGACCTCGAAAGGATCGCCCGCAGCATATGTTGCATATTCTGCTCATCATCGATGACCAGAACACGTTTTTGCTCCTTTTCCATCGCCGTCACCTGAAGCTCAAAAAGTTAGCAATTTATTCCAACCCCGCAGGGTCCGTTTCCTTTTCCAGCAGAGAGGTATTACTCGGGGGACAGGGGCAGTCGTATCTCGACGGTGGTTTCCTGACCATATGTACTTCGAACCACCATGCTGCCGCCATGGGCCGCGATGATCGAGTGGGAGACGGACAGGCCGAGTCCTGTTCCCTTACCGGGATCCTTGGTGGTGAAAAATGGATCAAGGACATTGGCCAGATCCTCCTCGCGGATTCCTTCACCATTGTCAGTGATCGCAATCACAACATGTTCTGCACCGGCTCCCGATTCCTGCAGGAATTCGTTCCTTGTGCGGATAGTGACCCTTCCCTTCTCCCTCCCTGCGGCGGCTATCGCATCCGCACTGTTCATGAGGCAGTTGAGAAAGACCTGTCTGAGCTGGTCCGGATTTCCCACGACCCTGTCACTGGCAGCGGAACAGGAAATCCTGACGTCAACATTGTCCATAAATGGCTGCTGCTCGACCATCCTGACCAGGGAAGAAAGAATATCATGCAGGGACACCTCCAGTTGCTGCAGGGACGGAACACGTGAATAATCGAGTAATTGCCGGATAAGCGTGTTGACCCGTTGCAGCTCCTGTTCCGCCCGATCAACATAGTCGAGCCATTCCTCCGGCGGCAGGTCCCTGATTTTCAGTAATCCCAGGTAGCCCTGGACAATACCCAGCGGGTTGCCGATCTCATGGGCCATACCCGCGGCAAGTCGCCCTATGGAGGCAAGCTTTTCCGCACGTATCATTTCCTGCTGTGTATTGCGGAGTTCACGATTGGCCATCTCCAGTGAATGCACGGTCGAGCGCAACCGCTCCCTGTCCCCCTCTATACGCTCCATCATCCGGTTCAGGGCACCTGACAGCTGCCCGAACTCATCACCCTGGCCAAGCATCAAGAAAGGGATACCATCTTCCTCGGAATAGGATTCAGCAAGACCGACAAGGTTCTCGACCGGTCGAACGGTCGAACGGATAAAACGAAAAAGGCCGACCACGGACAAGACAATCAGGTTGACCAGGAGGGAAACAAGGATAATTCGCTGGTACCTCCTAATGGACGACAGGATCGATGAGAAAGGAATCATCACTGCCATGCCGCCAACCACATGGCCCTGCTTTTTTACCGGAACAGCGACAACCAGGCTCCGTTGGCCGAAAAAAAACAGCGCAGGGCGCACGCCGATGACCCGGGACTCCTGCTGACCGGTCATCGCCGCCCTGCGCGCCACCTCCATCACGGAATCGGCAGAACAGCGGGGTATACCGGTAATGCCCTCTATCCCTCGCCCCGGCCTGAACAGCAGACCGCACTGAGCATCCCCAAGACGGCTGACAGCATCACCGGGAGCACCACCAGTCGAAGCCACCGCCAGCAGGTCACTGGTTCGACGCAGTTCCCTGTAGATACTATCCCGCTGCCAGAACGTAACGGTCACCAGGTAGACAAGCAGCATGCCAATGCCCAGCAGGACCACCAGGGTGACAAGTATTTTTGATTTCAGTCCAAAGGAGATGATCACGACCCCTGTTGAAGGTGAAAGAAAAGGATGCCCTGAGTGAAGTATAGCGCACCCCGGGTTACGGGCAAAATTCTTGCGGCATACATCCTGCCAAGAAACGCCGGACAAAGACGCATGGCATCCCGAGGAACCGGGACAGACGAACCCTCTTCACGCTGGCAACATGGGATTTGCGGAACTAATCCATCCAGGCTGGATCCGGCTATTCTTCTTCATTTTCAAAGTGCAGGATTTAAGTGGTATTATTACTGCATACCATCCAGGGAACAGGCCTATCCAACAAGAGAGGAGAACAGTATGCCAAGAAGACAGTGGAGTGACGGAGGTTTCACGCTCATCGAAATACTGATCGTGGTGGCCATTATCGGTATCCTGGCAGCCATCGCCATACCCAACTTCATTGCCTACCGGGACAAGGCATTCTGCACCCATGCCGAAGAGGATGCGAACAGCATCATTGCGACCCTGGCATCCTACTTTGCCACCCCTTCCCGCAACACATTGACAGTTCCCGTCAACATTACCGGGAATCAGGATGGCGGGGGGATACCCAGCATGGTCAACGGCATTGTCTATCCCCTGCTGAGCGGGAAGAATACAGCCTCCATATCAGGCACACTGCCAAACCTGACCATTACTGTTTATGATGGGGCCCGGCGCTGTCCCCGGTCGTACCAGGCCGCCGATGCTCAATGGAACAACTGGTCGTTCACAAAAAACCTCCGATAGGCCCCTGCCAGTGACAAAAAATGACAGGACAGCCCGGCAAGACTGACACAAATTGTCATCTCCCTCGGAATCAGGGGGAACATTTTTTCCTCTGCATGGAGGCCAGAAACATACAATCAAAATAACGTATCGAAAACACAATAAAAATATTTTTTCCAACAATCAATCCCGCGCAGGCACACAAAATGCTTAACCCAAGACAAGCGAACAAACCACATGGTTCATTCCAAACCAACTCACGGAGGAAGACAAAATGAGACTGAGTGAACAGAGAATCAACGGAAACGAAAAAGGCTTCACCCTGATCGAGCTGATGATCGTCATCGCCATCATCGGTATCCTGGCGGCC
>DRKH01000493.1 GCA_011051825.1 Desulfobulbus sp. | reverse complement strand
GCCACCCACATGCTTGAGAAGGGGGTCAATATCCGGGTTTTGCAGGAGCTTCTCGGCCATGCCGATGTAAAGACAACGGAAATCTACACCCATGTCATGGATAAGAGCACAGAGGCCCTGCCGAATTTACTCGACGGCCTGAGCTGTTGATCGATACCAAACGCACAACATCTTCAATTAAGGTCAGAATAACAGCAGGGTAGAATAAATCAACAACCTTCTTCCACACCGGAAATTCCGTTGTGCCACAGGGCTTTCAAGCGAGCTGTTCTGGTTCCGTGAACAGTATACACATGTATGGCATCCCAACATGTAGTATAAATACTGCCCCCGAAAGAGAAGAAAAGCCCCTTGCAATTTTAATGCATTTTTAATGCTTTTTTTTTATTACCGATTCCGGTACTCGGCAAACCGTTCCATAACCTCTTCCATCTCCTGCCCCGACAGCAGCGGAACCTCGCCAACCTGCAGGGCCTGGACATAGACCCGAGCCAGGTTCTCCACCTCAATGGCCAGGGCAAGCACCTGGTCCGGGCCGTCGGCAAAACAGACCATGCCGTGATGGGCCAGCAGGCAGGCACAGCGCCCTTCATCAAGAGCGGCCAGCACATTGTCAGACAGCTGCCTGCTGCCGAACAGAGCATAAGGGGCACAGGCAATTGAACTGCCCCCGGCCACGGCAACCATGTAATGAAAGGGCGGAATATCTCGCTGCAGACAGGCCAGGGTTGTGCACCAGGGCGGATGGGCATGGAGAATGGCCCGGGCCTCGGGACGCTGCCGGTAAATATCCCGGTGTATCCGCCACTCGGAGGACGGTTTGCGGGTGCCGCCGGTCACCTCGCCGTTCATATCGAGCCGGACCAGGTCTGCGGTCGTGCACCGGTCATAGGCCAGCGCGGACGGGGTGATCAGAAACTCCTCGTCCAGCCGCAGGCTGAGATTACCCGAGGTTCCCTGGTTGAGCCCTACCCTGTTCATGGTACGGGCAGTCTCAATGAGGGCCCGACGTTTTGACTGGGCCGTCATTATCGCCGCTCCGGGTACAGAGATAAGAGCCCCTCATGACTGGCCGGGCAGACGCCGCGCTCGGTGATCAGGCCGGTGACCAGCCGGGCCGGGGTTACATCAAAGGCGGGATTGGCGGCCGGGGTCTTCTGGGGAGCAATATACACACGCTCAACCCTGTCCCCATGCAGTCCCTGTATCATAAGCACTTCATCCTGATCGCGTTCCTCAATCGGGATTTGCCCTACCCCATCGGAAATTTCCCAGTCAATGGTTGAGCCGGGCAGCGCAACGTAAAAAGGGACCCGGTTATCAAAGGCGGCCAGGGCCTTGAGATAGGTACCTATTTTATTGCAGACATCACCACTTGCCGCTGTCCGATCCGTGCCGACAATACAGAGGTCCACCTGCCCGTGCTGCATGAGATGTCCGCCTGCATTATCAACAATGAGATGATGATCAATCCCGGCGGAAACCAGCTCCCAGGCCGTCAGGTGAGCGCCCTGGTTTCGAGGCCGGGTTTCATCGACCCAGACATGCACGGGAACACCATCCTGGTGGGCTCGAAAGATCGGGGCAAGCGCAGTTCCCCAGTCCACGGTGGCCAGCCAGCCGGCATTGCAATGGGTCAGGATGTTGACCGGCCCGCTCTTTCCCTTTTTCTCCCGGATGGTCCTGATTAATTCTGCTCCATGCCTGCCAAGAGCGGCGTTGGTGGCCACATCTTCTTCGCAGATTGCTGCCGCCTCGGCATAGGCCGCTTCCAGACGATCCTGTTCGGGCAGGGGTTGAAGAACCGCCAGCATCCGCTGCACGGCCCAACGCAGGTTGACGGCTGTCGGCCGACAGGCGACAAGGGTTTGGGCGATCTTTGCAAGCAGGTCATCGGTTGTTCCCTGATGCAGACCAAGACAGAAACCATAAGCTGCGGTTGCGCCGATCAGGGGTGCGCCCCTGACCTGCATATCACGGATAGCAGTTGCAGCCTGCTGTAGAGTTGCAAGCGTAACTACGGAAAATTCATGTGGCAGCCTGGTTTGGTCAATTATTTCAACCTGCCGGCCGTCATCGGCCAGCCAGATAGAACGATACGGCGTTCCATTTACATCCATCTTTCCCCCGCAGTCATGTGGTTATACGAAAAAAAATCTGCCCTGAAGCCGGAGCCGGCGCTTCGGCCGCCCCACCTTCTTACCTGCCGACCGTGGAGACGGTCAAGGAAAAAGGAGGACAAAAGTCAGAGGGCAGAGGCCTCCCGGCCTCATCATTCCGCAAAGACGGAATACTTTTTTCTTGTTCTGATTTCTGGATTTCCTTTCCCGTCTTTGATATAGTTTAATGTAAAGAGGAGTATTTGCATCCCATTCACCCAACTAGAGCACAACGTTCATGGACAAGGTCACAGACCCGTATCAACCCCTTCAGCAACTCAAAGTGTCAGGGAATCTGCCCGTCATTCCCCAGATACTGGTCCAGCTGATTGACATCTGCCATCAGCCCGAAATCGATCTGCAGGCGATCAGCAAACTGGTGGAAAAAGATGCCGCCCTTGCCGCCAAAGTGCTTCAACTCTGCAACTCCGCGTTTATCGGCGCCCGATCCAACTTTATCGATATCCATCAAGCTGTTGTCTACCTTGGGGCCAACGCTGTCAAAAATCTTGCCATTTCAGTCTCGGTTCAACAGGTCTTTCGGCGGGTTGAGACAAACGGTCTGCTCAACATTGATCGGTTCTGGTATCATTCCTACCAGAATGCAATCATTTCCAGTCGTATTGCCGAGGTTACGTCCTATGCCAACCCTCCTGAAGCCTATCTTGCCGGACTGCTCCATGACATCGGCAAACTGCTTCTCTGGATGGCGTTTCCCGGCAAATACGCGCCTCTGCTCCTCAAGGGTATCCGCTGCCACAATGGTCGGCTCGCCTTCCTTGAACAGGAAAAACTCCATATAAACCACTGCGATGCCGGGGCCTGGCTGGCCGAACAGTGGGGCCTGCCCTCTCTTGTTCATGACGCCATCAGGTACCATCATCATCCCACCGACGAAGTTGCACAGGGCCTCCCCCTGACCCGGATTATTTTTCTGGCCGATCTCATCAGTCACAGTGATAACCCGGAACAGGAGTGTAACGAAGTTGCTGATCAGTTTTTCCGCCTTGCCCCCGGTCAGATTGAAAAATTACAGGAAGGTGTGGACGAACAGATCCAGGAAGTTGCCCACCAGCTGGGTATCCGAATCCCCAGAAACAGTACCTCAGCCCTTGAACCGGAACCGGCCAGCGAAACCATCCACAAGGAAACGTGCGGCGGTTTAATCAGCAGGATTCGTGACATCACCCAGCTCACGGGGGTCATGGAGAGCCTGTTGAGAGCACAGGACCAGGACCAGGTGACCCGGGCACTTGAGCAAAGTCTGAAAATCCTCTTTAACGAAGAAACAGGTTTTCTGTTGCTCCTTGATCCAAAGGCGAAAACACTCAACGGATCCTGCTCAAACGAGAACCCCCTGTTCCATCAGGTTGCCTCACTTCATTTTGACCTG
>DRKH01000492.1 GCA_011051825.1 Desulfobulbus sp. | reverse complement strand
TCATGAATACCAGCGCCGTGCTCGTGCTCGTGGGCGGCCTGGTGGTTCGGTTTGCCCTGGTCTACGCCGGCCAGCTCTCAGGCTATGGTCCCATGATGTAGTGACAATTGCCCGAAAACAGGGCAAACGGGTAGAAAGAGGGGTGACAGTCCTGGACTGCCACCCCTTTATTGATTCCCGCCCGGGCGTCGTCACCCTCTGCCCCACCCACCTGCTCCTGGCCCGAAAAGGCCCTGCAGTGAATGCCGGCAATCCGCCATCGATGCGGGCCCTGCCGCGAGTGCGACTATTTTGCAGGACCCCCTATCTCTACCGCCCACGGGCATAAAAAAAGGGACCCAGCCAAACAGGCTGAGTCCCTTGATGGAGCTGGCGGGGCCGACGAGACTCGAACTCGCGACCTCCGGCGTGACAGGCCGGATCAGTGTGCATTCCACTTGATTTTATTGACTTTTTCAGACAAAAAAGCCGTTTCTGACCACTAAAAGCCGTCAAAAAAGCCGTCAGAGGGTATCGTTTGAAACGCTGGGAAGCCAGAAAATTATCGCCCATTTTTGGTTGATACTCTTGTCCTTTAGCCGCTTCAGGCTCCTCCTTGAGCATCCTAGCGGTTTCTTTCCTGTTATAGCCCGGCACTCCGCTTCTTTTGGATTGAAACAGAGAATAACGCTTGCCATTGGCCAGTCTCACCTCTTTGGCATGGAGATAGGATCAGCGACCTGATGTACAAACGAAAGGCATTCCGATCCAGGCTCAATCGATTACTTCTGAATCTGCTGGAAGAGCCGCCAAATTTGGTTCACCTCATGGAGATCTACCGGCTCAAGATGTGCAAGTTTGTTGCGAACCTTCCGCAATTGTTGCAGAAGATTGTAAAGTTTATCGGGCAAGCGACCCAACTGGTACCTATGCCTGTGAAAAACCGTGAGGATATCCCCCGGTTCGGAGATGGCCTTGTATTCGTTATTGCCTCCAAGATATCTTTTCCAGCTATCTCCCTTGCGCCGAGTTACCTCTTCCGCGACATAATAGGTGATCTCCATAAGCAGGGGGAAAAGCCCTGCCACCTGTTCCCTCCACACGGACCGATTCAATATTTTGTCGAATTTTTTTTCAGATACGCGATTCCAGGGAATGATAGCTCCACGGTCAAGGGTGTTGCCCAGCAGGCATCCCCCCAACCAGATATCAACGAGTCCTGCGGGCACGTTCCAACGCAGTTCGGTATAGAAACGCTTTGCTGCTGTCGGGACATTTGGCGATGAAGATTTCTGCTTTCGACAGGAATTGAGTTGTTCTCTGATCTCTCGTAAAGATTGAGGCACATTTCTGGTAAGCCGGGCCAGGATATCCGGGTCGGCGTTGGCTGCGCCCGAGTAACTGCTAATCTGCCAGGCCCGGGCAAGCACGTTGTCGTGCTCCTGTACCGCATCAGCGGCAATTAATCTGGCCTCTTCCCACCTGAGCGGGTTCCAAAAGGCGAAACAACGCAGGCCCGCATCGGTCGGGACCGGCGGCAACTCAGCCGGGGAGAGAACAAAAATGCAAATACAGCGACAAGAATGGACGCTATCACTCACCCGAAAATAGCGGGCCGTTCTGACAATAAAATCCCGCCAACCGTTACCAAGTGATTTCCCGCCGCAGTCCAGTTCAATGATGAGGGGTTGCTCATTGGCTGGGGCAGTTAGCAGTTCATCCTGACCGGCCGGTTGCGGTAGAGCCAGATAGTCACAGATCAACTCATGGGGATTATCTTGGATGGTATCTGCCTGCAAGGTTTGCCAGAAGGTCTCCTCACCACGTTCCAGAAGACGATTCTTCAAGGCCTGCAGCAAATATTCCCTCCATTTATTCCAAATATCCCAATCAGGGATGGAAAAAAGGATCAGTTGCCCGGCCCTGCCCTCTGCGAGGATAATTTCGGAAATTTCCTTCAGGCTGGGCAACTCTGCAAGACGTTGCACCCCGTTCATTCAGCTTGTTGTCCGGCAACTATAGAACCGACCAATTCATTGAGCTGCCAGACGTTTTTTTCAGCAGGAAAAGGCTGCACAAGATCCATCATTCGCAGCCAATTGAGTATGTCCCCCCACCTCTTTCTGGTTAGAAATTTTAAACCTTCGTGATTCAAATCTTCTGAGACGCACTCGAGGGTATCAGAGCCGATACACATGGTGTCGTCGGTAAGGGACCAAGTCAAAATGTGCTTTACTACTTGGTTCAAGGGATCGATGTCTGTATGCAGGCCGAAGCATTTCAGGAACATCTCAGGTTCCCTAAGAAAATCTGCCGTAAGTTGTTTGCGCTCGCTGTTCCAGATGTCAATAAGCTTATCCGGACTTGCGTTACTACTTTTTTCCAACCCTTTCTGAACCAGTACCGGCCAGCCAAGGGTTATATTGAAAAGGTCTTCCCCCAACCGTTTGGCTCCGGTGAGAATACCTATATTTTCAAGCGCATTACTTATGGCGCCGTCGCTCCATCGTCTTAATTCTATGATTTGGATGCGTTGGTCGTTAACAACAGTTTCCTTCGTCTCATCCAACCACCGCCAGGCAAGTTCCGGAGTGGTCAGCAGGACGACATGGCCGCGGCTTCGTTTTGTACATACCCTGGCCACATGATCAAGCAGATTGACACAGAACGCCGTCAAATCAAATTCTCTAGGCAACAATGATGTATCGAACAGGCAGAAAAGGTGATGGCGACGGCGTGGTTTGAAGAGTTCTTTCAGATATTCCACCGTCTTTCTGGCAGCGGTTATCTGTTGGGGCGGAAGGGTTAGCTTCTGCCAGTCAGTCAGCCCCTTAAAAATATTTTCTAACTGCGGACTGGTTTGATCAAGACCAAGTGCCTGGCTACCCATCAGCAAAGTGATACCGAAATGGCCTTCAGCCGCGAGTGCTAGCTGGCCTTCCTGTTCCTTAGTCAACGGACCAAACTGAACCAATTTGTCCATATTCATTTTGGGATGGAAATTTCTAGGATTAAGAATCGTCGGTGCTTGCCGGGAGATAATACGTTCCAACTCATCTTCAATCTGCGTGGCTGTTCCAAGTAAACGGAGCAAGTTGGGACTCCTCAGACGGTATCTCCTAGTATGATCGGTATCTTCTCTTACGAGAACGCCTAATCCTTCAAGTTCGTCCAGAACTGCCCTCAAGGCCTGCTGATCCATCTTTTCAAACACTTGAGGCCACCACTCACGGGCAAGGGTCATAAACTCTCTTTCATCTCGGGATGAGGCCGGATCGGAGGTCAACACTAGAGAATAGACCAGAACCTTGTAACGATCATCCAGGTCAAGAGTCCAGTCAAAACGGTTACGGATGTCCTCTATGAATTCTGCGTTACGCTCAACACCTTGCAAATCTTCCAGCAGTATGACTTTCAGTGGATCTTCCGCGCTCCTCTGGCTCCAACGTTTATAAAGATTCTCCAGGAGGCGATAACAGAAAATCTGAATAAGCCCCGGATGATAGTTAGCCTGTGACAGGATTCTCAGGATCAGCCGTCTCTCCTGAAATTTAAAGCCCAAGGCCTGAAGGGGGGCAAGGATCAAATTTTGGGCTGCGGCCGGGGTCAATGGCCGGACGGCGATATCGCTCCCCAGTTGGGCAAACGGGTGATTTTTCCAATTCTTATACCGCTGAACGCTTTGCAGCCCGGCAAGAACGACCTTAAAACGCCGTTCGGTCTCAGCCATTATGGCTCGCAAACGTCTCACTATCGGAAAGTTAAAGGAAGAGTCTTTATCGAGAAAGGAGTCTGCTTCATCCAATAAAATGTACAGGTGACCAGAATGTGTTTCATCCAAGACGCGCTGAATCTTATCGATGACCTCATCTTCAACCTTTTCAGCCTTTCTTGCGGCGATGGGTTTATTGGGCAAAAAATTCTCCCGAATCAACTGAGTATGAAGTTTTCGCCAGAAATCCTGCCGCATCTGTTCATGGGTTTGCGGAGCCATTCCCAGGACGTCTATATCCATATACAGGACGAACCTACCCTCTGCAGGTGCATTAAAGTTTTTATAAACATGGCGCAACAGTGCAGATTTGCCGAGTTGACGTCCGCCAAAAACAATGCATGCTCCCTGTGGGTCAACAATAGATTGCACTTCACTGTCTCGACCGACAAAGGTTTCCAGGGGTACGTTTTCGCCTTTCATCAGATATGGCTGGGCCCAGGAAAACGGCAACGCGACATTAAAAAGAACGGGCAGACGATTCCTGGCCTTGGTGAGATAAAAGGCCAGACAGAGGTCGACCAGCAGCACAGAACGTTTTTTTCCAGCACAGTATTGCTGGAACTTGCGCCGTAAGGCAATGCCCATCTCCTGAAGATAGATAAGCAGTATCGGCTGGTGATTCAGATTATTTTGGTTGAGAAAATTCTCAAGCTGTTGCGGCTCCTTTTTGGTCGGAGCAAGAATGACATGCATCGTCTCGCCCATGGCAGAACCGAAAGTTGGAATGGGGCAGCAGGTGAGCGGGTGTTGTAGCTCTGCCTGCAGATAAATAAAGTCACCATCTATCGTCGCTTTAGGTGGCATCAATAACGATTTAGTCTTTATATCAAAGAACTCAAGGACTTTTCTGGCCTCTTGGATGAGGACATTTTTTGCCTGATTGGCAGAAAAATTCAATGTTAGTAATCTGTTCCATGCGGTCAATCCTTCCACTACGGCAGCACGATGGGCTTTATCGTGTCGGCTGAACCTGATACCACCAATGGTCTTTCTGCTTTCTATGCCCTTTATATAAGTGGGAAGTTTACTCTTTACCCCTAAGAGCTTCTGGTATCCATCCAGTTGCTCAAGAAAAAAACACAACTCGCAGTTCTCACCCAAGGTCGTCCTAGGCAGCCGACTATTGTTCTGGATAGCCTCCTTTGCCCTGTTGATCAATTCTGCAGCTGCAATATTATCATCCTTGTTGATAGCCTTTTCAAAAGCTTCACGAAGATAGGCACGGTCTTCTTTCCCATCTTCAGTGTCCGGAAAACGTGGAAGCAGGCGTGTTAATTCATCCTGGAGCTCACGATTCTGTTTCTGCTCCATGTGATTTAATTGGCTCTCAATTTGATCGACCGCTTTCTCTAATCCCCTGAAACGTCGAAAAGGTTTACCCCGGGAAGCGAGTCGTTTCTGTATTTGCTCCAGCTCGCCAATCATTTTGCTACGCAAAACATCCTGGGAAAGTTTTTCCTCGTTGTCTCGGTTGCTGCTATCCAGAAAAAAATCAGGTGACAGGTTCCCCAGCAGATAGGCATCTTCGACCCGATTGGACAACAGTTCAATACGATGCTCCAAATCCCGTCGTGAATTATCGACCTCCTGTTCCAGATAGTCTATGCAATTTGAATCAAGACTTTTTTTCTCGATGAGGGTCTCCACTCGTAAAAATTCTTTTCTGTCCAGGAGACGCCGGCAATCATCTTCCGTGATAGGAGTGACAGATGTCATATGTTTTAAAGCCTTTGCCAAGGTATGACCGTCTGTGGTGGGAATGAAATCGTCGTCTAATGGAATATCAGGTAAGGCCAATAAAACATCATGCAGTTCCATTGGCTCCAGCGGGTCTCCTTTCAGCGTGGCCTGAAGGACATAAAGACCGTGTCGGCATGCCGTGGCTATAGGTTCAGGGAGATCCCGGGGAGGGAGTGCGGTAATACTATCGATGGCCTTCTGCAAAAAAAGCTGCAAATGAGACAGTAATGTTTTCTTCTGCTCACTCTCCTCCTGTGACTGTTGACTGCAGGCAATGCTATACCATTCTCTGGCCAGGGAAAGTGTATCGTTTATCCTGCGCACAAGTTGATCCCTGGCTGTTCCGGTTATCGGATTGGCGCATTTTTTGATCCCCATGGTGTGTGCGTTATTCACCAACTCTTCAGGGACGATGTCGCGCAGGATGGCATTCACTTCAGATTTCTGGTCTGTATTATTCTTCTCAACAATTGCATGGAGCAATGAAAGATCTGAACCATCCCGGTACAGGTGACGTAAAAATATCCGCCCAGGTGCATAGTTGATTGCGTCTGCCTGCCTGTTTCTCTCTTTGAGCTCAATCGAGCGTATTTCAAGCTGTTGCAGTTTTGCTTCTACCTCTTCCGCGCCAAGTGCTGAATCTATATCAACAGGATGAAGCACAATGTTTTTATAGATAAATTCTTTTTTGACATATTGTGCCAGTGCATCAATGGGTTGAACGCCGCTGGACGTCATCTCGATGAGAGTATAGATCTCGTTGGGAATCGGTTTCATAAACAGGGCACTTCCCAGTATCGAGGTCAGGATCAGGAGCCGTGAGGAAAATTCCGTGGCTTCAAGCTCTACTAGCTTGCTGAAAAAGGTTTGTAACTGTCCGGAGATATTTGCCCCCGGCCGCACCTGTATCCCTAATGCCAAGGCGCCAACAAGTTCCGAGGGTATCGCAGTGGGGTTACACATCGAGAGCCAATACGCCTTGCTGTATTCCCTCTGTCTCAAAAAGGTCTTAAAAAGGTCATCAGCCTCCTTGTCTCCGGCAGTCGAACGAATATCGGAACTTTTTTGTTCTTTTTCCTGCGGTGTTGAAACACTATCTTTTATGTTATCCTGCTTTTCCGGCAAAGGTTTTTGAGCCTCTTCCGTGATTGACACGGAAGAGGCAGAAGTAACAGCATCATCACCTTCCTCTGGCAGAAGTTCCTGTCGTTTGTCTGAAATAGTGGAAGGTGACGCGCGTCGGCCACCGTCAACTGTTTCTAATTCTTTTTCTTCAATAACTTCCTTATGCGGAACCGGTTTATTGTCAGCGCTTCGTTTATTGGACTCATCCTGCGCTGCCGATTTCTGCCTGGAGGGTTGTTGGTTGTTGTCAATTTGCTTGGTTGTGACCTGAATCCATTCTCTCTCGCATTCTCCTATAAAATCTGCCAGCACCGGCAAATCCGTTTCTATTGATTGCTGGACATCCTCAAGTTCATTACCGCTCAAGGAGAATGCCCAGTCGATCCAGGCCTCAGCCGTAACAGGGCCAGGCAAGGAACGTACCAGTTCCTCGGCCTGTAATTGTCGTTGAAGTTCCTTTTTTATATTCTCTACAACCTGTTGAAGCCGCTCAACGGTCCTTGGCGACCGATGATGAATGCGAACATGCTCAAATACCTCCAGCAAAGAAGAGAGTAGCTCTCGAACGCTAGTAATTTCCTGCTCTCTTAGTCTGTTAGCTTCCTGCTGGATCATGTCGACAACAACCTCAAACTGTTCCCAGTCTTCCCACGACACATCGTCCAGCTCCAGTGCATGAGCACGTTCGATGATTTCTTGACGCAGATGCTGCCCTTTTTCGATAAGCTCTGTTATCTGCTCGCCAATTTCCTGGTTATCAACAGATAATCCGAGAGAGGCCCTGGTGATGGAGGTTGTGACAGCTTCAGAAAGCAAAACAAGTTCATCTTTTTGCCGACACCACATCTCCATATATCCATTCCCTTGGATATTTTCATTCTGTTGCTCCTCTTCTTCTATCTCTGTACCTTTTTCATTCTCCATGATATTTGTCAACCATTCCCACACGTTCCTATACACACCACAACCTATTTCTTCGAGCTGCTCGAAAAAATGATCTCTGTCATCATTTAATGGGTCATAGCTTACTTCTTCCGAAATTTCGGAAGTAACTTTATTTAATTTTTTCTTTCCATTTAAAAGTAACCGAGTGAGCAAGAAATAAGAGGCCTTTTTTACCCTCGGCTGTTTCTCTGCAAATCTCACCAGAAGATTAATAAGGCGGCTACCATATGGCCCGTTCAGACACTCAAATAAGGCTGCATAAAAATCGCTTTCTTTTTTTATATTGTCTGGCCACGCTTGTATCCTACGTCGCCTTAACAAACGGTCGATTTTTTTTCGCTGTGTTGGACTCCAGGCAATGACCTCCTGAAGATCTTCAGGAGTTATCTCTAGCGATATGCTGTGGTCCGTTTCCATCAGATTCTCCATTCCTAATAATGATCCAAAACATGACGACAACCTGAATAGTCGTTGTCTCGTAGCTCTTCAGGCCTCTTCTATTTTCATAACCGGACAACAGTGACCTTACAATGACAATATCCGATATAAGCAAATTTATTCATTGATGGATGACCAATAAAAGACTTTCTATTTTGCTGAATAACACTATTCCTCTCCCTAGGGAATCGGGCGGATAACCTAGACTTACGAATCCCACACTAGTTCATTCCTGTTTGCCGAACATACCAAGAGGTATGATGATCTCGGCTCATCGCCTTGACTGCAACACGCTTCCTGTTCAAAAACGCGGCCTGATGTTCGGCCAGTTGATCAAAAGGAAAGGGCACACGTCTTTCTGTTTGCCAATAGCCTATACCCTGATCCAGCCGGATCTCATAGCCCGTGCCATTCGGCCATCTTAGGGTCAACATGCGCGTATGCAACAGGTCTCGCCTCGTATAGTGATCATTGAGCGAAAAATCTGGACACCAGGAAAATAGCTGCCCGTAAACCTGCCGACGCATAGGATTACTTTGCCAGTCGTGAAAAAGTAAAAATGGGGTTTTCGTACCATCCGGCTGCAAAGCGGTTGTTGAAATGCTGACTTGGGTTGTCGTGCCAATTCCTCCTGGAAAGCCCTGCAACCCTTTCAGCAGATTGTGTAGTAACAGCAGCATCAGCGGAGAGCAGAGATAACGGTCAGTATATTCAAGAAGGCTTACAGGCTCCCTGCCTGCCAGCTTCTTTTGCAAACCTTCTTCTTTTGCAATGAGCAGGTTCCATGCCTTTGTGCCAAAATCAGCAAGCTGCCCATCCAGTTCCTGACCTATTTCAATGGTCCTGGTATCCTGGTCCACCTTTCTGAGCTCGGCAATCTTACGAAGGGGCCAGGACGAAGGTACAGACTCCAGGGGTATATTCTTCCGCCAGCGAACAAACTGTCCCTCGGCGCTTCCTGCTCCCCAATTCCGCTCTGGAACCAGTAGAAAGTCATCACTTGCTGCCCAGCATACGGATTTCTTTTCACTGCCCATTTCAACAGCCCGATACATTTTCGCCGAACCCTGCATAAGTACCGGGAGACTGGGCGGACAGGAGATTGTGTGCATGCCAAGCATGGTGGTCAGAGCAATCAACTCATCAAACTGAGAGGATTCAAGCGCATCCAGAACTGCTTCAGGCACCACCAGGTGGATCTTCACCCTCTCCTGTTTGAGGAAAAACAGTTCATCGCGCAGCCGCCAGTCAATGGGCTCCCAGTTCTCCGGTGATCCGCCCAGAAAAACTCGTACTTCACGCGCAGCAATTCTCTGGTATTCCCGACGTACGGCCATGGCAAGGGGATCCATTTCTAGTCGGGTCTCCCGCCCGAACGCCTGAAGTGATTCAGGCAAACTGAGCAGCGCGAGGAATTGTTCATCAATCAATGCCAGCGCTAGGTGACGATCAAGCTGATCAATATGATACTGCGTATCAAAAGAGAGCAAACATGCCTGGCAGGCACTGTCACAGTCGCGGGGACAGGTAAGTATTTCCCGCGTTTTTGCAAACAGTTCCGGCAGAAACTCCACAGACTGCGATACATATCCGGCTCCTCCCTGAGCCGTATCAAAGAGATAAACGGAAAAGATCGGATTGTCATGGGCATCCCGTACCGGGCTGACAGTTACCCCTATTTCCAGTTCCTCGATGCCGATCTTTTCAGCTAATGCCCGACGCAGCGCTACTCCCACCGTATACGCGGTCTCCCGGTCTGCCGGGACTCCCTGCACGCTGTACAGCTGCAGCTCCAAGACCTCCGTACGACGGGTCACCCCCAGTCGGATGTTTCTTTTTATTGCCCATGGTTCATGGCTGCCGGGACACTCCGTTTCACCGTACTCCCCGGTTCTTCCTCCCCGAAGCCGCCGGTGTGGCCGAGGTTCACCTTTTTCATCGACAAAAATAAACGGCAGCTCATCCTTAGAACGCATGGAATCGGCCCGCCCGCAACGCAGACACAGGGCATAGCCGCTGTCATGCAATCCATCGGAACGATGAATGATCATGGCCTGACGACTGACCCGGCACCGTCCCAGCTTTACCGTTGGCAGGTATACCCATTCAGCCTCCTGCATGGCGATCAGCGGGTCACGAACCGGTATATATTGAGGAGTATCAATGCGGTTATGAGGTCTCCAGCGAATATCGACTGCGAAACCGGAGGGTTTGAGGTACTCGTAGGCCTTGAGTGCATGACTGTCATCCTGGCCGCAGGTTGTACAGATTTCCGGCTTGACAGGGGAATCACCGATAGCTCCACAGCTTTCACAGCGCCAGAACCAGCGAAACGATTGCAATTCAGGCGGCCCCTCCTGATCTGCAGGGATATGCCAGTTAAGCGTGACCCCTTCACTCCTGTAGACCCGACCATTCAACACGGTGTCTGTTCCGGGAGCATAATCGCGGATGGCGATGGTCAGGTCCCTGGCCGGATACCCTGCCCGAACCATCCGGTTATCTTCCCTGGCCTCATTTTCCAGGTGCTTCTTTTTGAAAGACAGCTCCTCGGCAGTCGTTGTGATCAGGGAAACGACCTCTCCGGGAAAACCGTACCCCGGTAAAAAACCCCTGGTGGTCAGTTCCGAGAGCAGATATTCCCGGCGCAACCGCTGCAGTTGAAATTCAAGGGCTTTTTCCGCCACACTGTCTCCTGCGGGAGTTCGCACATCATCCAGGTTTTTTTTCAGGGCCTCTACTTCATTCAGCCAAACAGTGGCGCACCTGCCGAGCATCTCTTTGCTCCGGCCAAGGATGTCATGGGCACTGCGGCCCTCGAGACAGGAACGGCGCAACAGCATGGCGACACCCTCCACAAGCGTCAGCACAGAAAGGGCATCCTGGCCGCACCAAGCAATAAAATGGTGCCAGGGGGCACTGTCTCCTGTTTCAGGTTCCTCGAAAAACCAACCGGTGTTCAAACGGTGTAGCTCTCCGGGGGCCTTTTCGTTCAAAAAAACGGCAAGAAGCATGGCATTGATATGGCGCTGTACAATAGCGGGACTATGCAGTGAAACCGCTGGCACTGCCAGACGGGTTGTAAAAGGCCAGAGTGGATTTGCAAAAACAGCCTCGCCGTGCGGCGTACTCTTACACAGGGTAAAGGCCAAGGATCCGGCCTCGCCTCGCCTGCCGGCCCGTCCGGCCCTTTGCAGGTAATTGGCCGGGTTGGGCGGAGCATTATGCATGGCCACACCAGACAGGCCACCGATATCCACCCCCATTTCCATGGTGGTGGAGCAGGAAAGCAGATTGATTTTTCCCTTCTTGAAATCCCGTTCCCGATCCGTGAGCTGGGAGCCGGACAACTGGGCGGAATGCTCGGCACTGCGAAAATACTTGCTGAACCGGGCGACCCGGTCATTAACATCGGTCCAAATTCCTCTGGAGCGTAATTGGGTCACGAGCGCATCTTTCTCAAGCCAGTCTTCGGCCTGTTCCGGCGAAGTATTCCAGAATGGATCCGGCAATGTTGGCATGGTGATCGGCGCGCATTCCGCCAGTTCCTGTGCAGACTCTTCCGGCAGGTAGGGGGTGATTTTTCGGAAGGTGACCGGCAGCACCCTCCGGGTCACCGGGCAGAACCAGCCCTGCCTGACCTGAGTGATGACAGCCTGTTCTCGCATGTTCAGCTGAAATCCGCCTTCGGTCCCCTGAAGAACCGGACGTACCGACTGCCAGAGGGCAACCAGCAGCTCCTCAACAAGATCTCGCTGCTCAGGATCATCCAGGTCAACGGTAAAGGCATGAGCCAGCAGGCGAACCAGTCGTGAACGGCGTCGACCAGGACTTGCCGTGGAGGGCCAGTGTTGCTGGATAAAACTTAGTTTATCCCGGCCGGGCTGCAGCAGGATGGACGGTCGCCCAGGATAGCCTATCCAGCGCAGGATATCTTCAGTAATGAGCACAGCGGTCCGATACCTGACAGCAAAATCCAGAAAAAGACGAACCAGATCACGCCATTCATCGTCTTGTATCCTCAAGCGTTTCGCCACATCAGGCAGTCCCGTTCCCGTGGATATCCCCTGGTAGTCAATGGCCAGCATACCGTAAGATTCAAGGGACCATTGCCGGTAGGGTCTGCGAAAAAATTCCCGCCACAGACATAACTCAGCCAGCTCCCTGTCTCCCATGCCAAGGGACTGTTCCCGCAGAGCAGGCAGCAGCCATCGTTTGAAGTCATCTTTGGTCAGTAGCATGTCCCGGGCATCGTTCCAGGTGAGCCGTCCGGCAGGCGGTTTTTCCAGTTTCTGTAACTCCTGCTTCAACCCTTGCAGAACAGATTGTAAATCAGAATTCGTTGTTGCCAGCGGCTCCAAAGCGGCAATTTGCGTCCGTTTATCTTCAATGGCCTTCTGATCAGCCACAGGTACCTTTTCCGCCACCGCGTGATAGAGCAGACTGCGGACATAATCCCGCTCAGCAGCCATCTGCAGTTTGGCCGCAATCCTGGCTGTTCCCTGGCGGCTGTCGGTAAAACTTAAGATTCTGCGTCCATCAAAGGGTAAAGGTGCCTTTACCTGCTTGGGCGGCAAGTGTCTGAGCAACATGGGAATTGCCGTCTGCAGGAAAAAAGGTGCCCCTAGGCGGATAGGCACGCTCATCCTCAGTCGTCTGTCTGTTTTCCCGCAGAACGGGCAGGCCAGGACATTCCCTTCACCTGGCCCAAGAAGATGAACATCCACCCTCTCGTCCTGATCACAATCCCAGTCCAGACGGCCATCAGGCAGCAGGCCGACCCTGTTGCCGTCCGGCGGGGCAACGAGAATCCGGCGTAGGCCGGACCCGGCAGCAATGGTATCACTCTCCTCATGCTCTTCGAGGTCAACAGGATCCAGTTCCTGCTGAAATTCATCTTCATCCACCTCAACTATGTCCTGCCGCAAGCGGACCGCACCCTTGAGGGACGATTCCAGCACTGCCAGATGCTCACTGCCGCATTGCCGGCACTGCATAAGCTCATACACCGGAAATCCACAACCATCGCAGTTTTTGCGCCTCTCTATGAACACCTTACCGAACGGCCATTCACCCGTTTCCAACTCCGTATCGGTCCTACCGCTGCAATTCGGGTTGGCGCAAGCCCACAGGCCGGCGATCGTCCGCTGGAAAAAATGGCCGCGCAGGGGGAGAAACGACTCGCCCTGCTGTGCCTTACTGGCCAGATCCAACAGTTCAAGGGTCCGGGCCAAGGCATTATTACTGCTTTTTCCAAAAATCATTGCACTGATCGCAGACAGTGTCTGCGGCTGCACGGCCAGGCGCAGCCGCAGCTTTCGCATCACCGGATCTTTACTGAGCCGGTCAAAACGATCCTGAACCGTCAACGGCCGCAGCGTATCTGCCCCAACCCGCTGCAGCTCTTCTGGTGCGACATCGGGCAGGGCCGGAACCGCTCGTTCGCCCTGGACAACTGAGACCTGATCCACGGAAACCCCGGCAATATCGGCCAGAAATTCCCTGAGCTGCTCCGAACCGTCGGCACCTGCGGCAATGGTAGCCGACGTGGCAACAAAATGGACATCTTCGGGCCGACAGCCAAAACCATGCAGCACCCGGCGCAGCAGCAGGGTCAACTCCGCAGCCTGGGAGCCAATGTAGGTATGGGCCTCGTCAATAACAATCCAGCGAAGCTTGCCTTGGGACTGCTCAAGGATCGGCCGGTCATCGCTACGGACCAGCATGTACTCCAGCATGGTGGCATTGGTGACCAGAATCGGCGGCGGCTCGTTGCGCAGCCTGCGCCGGTCCGCCACCTCGCTCTTCCATTTTGACGCTTTGGCCTCATACTGCGTGTCGCCATTATAAAGACAGTAGCGAATTTTGCCGCCAAAGGGCTCGGACCAGGCCGTGAGCCGGTCTTTCTGGCTCTTGATTAAGGCGTTGAGCGGATAAAGAAACAAGGCCCTGACCCCGACCAGGGGCCCGTCAACCGTGTCACATTCACTGGCCAGGTCATTGAGAATGGGAATAAGAAAACACTCAGTCTTACCAGACCCGGTCCCACTGGAGACAATCACCGAGCGGGGCGGCTTGACGGCCAGGGCCTGCCAGCATTCCATCTGGTGTCTATACGGATACAGAGAGGTGGGAAAGATATAGTCATCCGGAATATCCTTGCCCCCTTTACTCAGTGCTTCGACAAGTGACGAGTGCAGGATGTTGCCGGACAGCTCACCAAAGGTCTTTTCCGCTGTTTTCCAGCCAAAGGTTGCCTCAAAAACCGGATCGGCAAGAAACGAATGGTCGATACCGGGACTCTGTTGAAACAAGGTACGGAGATGTTCACGCAGGGAATGATTGCGAAAGCTGAACATGCCAAGCGAGGCCCTGGAGGCGCCAAGATTCAACTGCTCGGAGAGCGAGGAAAAAAATGAATTCGTCATATGTATACATTCCTGGAAAAAAAGGTAGCTGATCCGGCAAGTTCAAGGCAGAGGGCCAGGGCAAAGACCCTGTCAAACCACTCCTGGTCAAAACTGCGCAGCTTGAGCAGTTCATAGAGGAATTTCTCGTCATACCCTGCACCCCTGGTGGCGATTCCCGCGGCAACAAACGGGGCGCAGCGTACCGGGCGGAGATGGGCCTGGAGGTGGGTAAAGTGAAATTCCTGTGCTATGTGCATCTTTGCCAGCCGTGCCATGACTTCCGGTCCCTCGGGATAGATCTCGTCAGCACTGTGACGGGCCTGAAACGCCTGTTCTTCATCTTGTACAAATCCCAGCATGACCGTTGGTGCCTGTCTTGCTAGCATCAGTTCACTGTTGTCCAGCGGTGCTTCAGGGAACAGATGATAGGACAACCAGTCACAGATTTGCCGAAAAAAGGGCTGTCGTCCGGTGACCCGTTCCCGAAAAGCGTTGAACGCCTCCAGGACAATCTGCTCCCCGCCCTCCAGGGTGGACAGGGCATCGCGCATGGAGGTGATATATACCGTGGCCGCATTTTTCCAGGCAACAACAGGGAGCAGATGCCAGGAAAAAGGTAGCTGATAGGCCAGAGACCAGATGATGTCAAAATCTTCATCATCGCTCTTCAGCAGGATCAGCACCATGGCCTCCGGATTTTTCACCAGATGTCGGAAAAACTCGAACGTCACGGCCGGATATTGATGCGTCCACTGGATATACGAGGCGATTTTGGACCAGTCAGGATGAGTTGGGTCTGCTGCCAGCTGTTCAATTAGCTCCCCCATCCGCGCTTGCCTCTCCTTGTACTCCGGTGCTTTGACCGCCTGCTCGAACAGGCCCTTGCCGCTTGTCTCCGCTTCTCCGGGAACATTCCATAAAACCGGGCGAAACCGTGGCCAGTTGCCGTCCTCTCCGAGGATAAGCCAGGGCCCCGGATCAAGATCCGCCGGCACCTGCCATGTGAACATATCTGCAGAGCGTTCAAGCGTGATCCGTTCCGCATCCGGTGCCCACAGCCGCATCATGCTCACCTCGATTCGATACAGCGCATCTTCCTCAAGCTTTGCACGGCTCTGCTCGGCCACAGCAACAATGCCAGCCTCATAATCCGGGGATAAATAGAGTTCAAACAGGCCAACCTCAATTTTGGCCAACGGAGTATTGACATGATCAAGGATTTTTATCACCGCAGTGGAGTCAATATCTCCGGTGAGTGCCAGCAGCGAGGTGACCTGTTCCTGGATATTGAGCAGATCAAAGGTACCCCGTCCCGTGGTATCAAGCTGTATCCGCCTGTTGACAGCCTCCCGAATGACCAGCGCCTGATTTGCCCACAGGTCAACAACAATGGAAAAGTAATGGCACCCCACCGGCTGCTGGACTTGGGCCTGGATAACTGCCAGAGCGGAAACAGCTACCCGGCTCTGGGCGGGAAACGGCCTGCCGCCACGGATAAAGGCCGCGCTGGTACAGGGAAAGGGCAGAGGGAGGATCATAGTCTTTCCCTGTCCCCAGGAGAGTCTGCACAGAAACTGTGTCACAGGCATGGAAACATGGGTTTGCGCCGTTATCCTAATCCCTTCTTCCCGCTGCTCCGTTGTAAAGGTATAGTCTTCCATCTGCTCCGGCTCTGCGCCCTCGAGAGTCAGCTCGCTCAGCAGCAGGCTGCCCCCGGTGGCAGGATCCCCAGACCTGTCCACCTGTATGAAAAATGTCGCCGGCACAACCTCAATCTTGCGCAGCAGGAGCAGGTTACTCTCAGAATCCAGAAAACGGACCCAGACCGTGCCCGCACATCCGTGGTCACCGTCACGCCAGGCCTCACCGGCACGGTCCGGACGCCATTGTCCTATCACACCGGAAACGTTGTGCTTCACGCCGCTGTCCGATACAGCGATCAGCTCCGGCATGCCCCGAAACGGCGGTAGAAGACCTGTCGGCATGGCCACCGGCAGACGCGGCCCGGCCAGGACAAGGGTAGTTGCTTTCGCATCAGTTGCTCCACAACGAAACCTCACAGTCCCGGTTTCCTGCTTCATCCAGGATCCGCTGCCGGCGATTTTGACAATCTCTCGAGAACACGAGGGGATCTCGCCCACCGGCTCGACCGCTGCTTCACCCTGAAATTCGCCGCCTGCAGGAACAACAGCCAGTACACTCTCGCTGCCGGTACGCACTGTGCCGTCACCGATAAACATATTCTCGTTTTTCCTGATGGCGAAGAACCAAGGCAATGGGCCAAGTTCCTGGTCGCCGGACACGGGGAGCTGATACCTGTTCCTGCCGTCACTGATAAACAGGGGCGCCGCTGCCAAGGCACGGCGTCCGGTCAGCCGGACCTCCCGGCCCGACACACCTTCACAGTGATAGATCTTTTCATCATTATTGCCGGCGATCAGGGTCAACAGGCCAATCTGGCGCTGTTCGCCTTCAACCTGCAGCAGGATGCGCAGCCGCACGGCATCGGTTACGGCACCTGTATTGCACCACTGCGCCAGGGCCTCACCGGTGAGCCGACGCGGCAGTTCCAGAACCTGTTCAAGCTGCCATTCCTCTCCCTTTTTCCGGAGCAGTCGCCGCCAGCGGATTTTATTGGTAATGGACAGTTTCCAGGATTCCCGAACCAGGTTGTTCAATAACGCTTCGGCCGTTTCATTTTCAAGCGGCAGGGGCAGCTCCCGCTGCCAGCCGGTATGTTCCCTCTCGAGCATGGCCACGGGATCGGCCGCATCGGCCACCTGCTCCTGCAGTTCGATAATCTTGCCGATCAAGTCATAACTGAGCTGAAAGACAACATCCCGGCGCAGGGACGGGGGAAGTATGACTCCGTTCTCTTCGGCTATTGCCCGGGCTGGGACCTTGCCGAATCGTTTTTCCTGGTGCCAGGCCGTCAGGACCTTACGAAAATATCGGGCAAGGCGGGAGTTATCCTGCTGGAGCAGCTTCAACGGCAGCCCCCCCTCGCAGGCAATGGTCACCAGAAACTGCTTGCTGCCATCTTGTGAGGTCAGCAGGGGACGCTGCCACCACTGCAGCCCCTTTTCCACCATGCGGGCAATCCAGGAATGGACAGGCACGTCCTGGCCGATTTCCTGAAAAATGGTTTCCCAGGCCCATGGTCCACCCACATGGCAGCGCCGCCAGGTCTCGGCGGCAAACAGACAGAACAACGGGGCAAAGGAAAATATATCTTCCTTTGGGCCTGTGGTAAATTCCTGCCGGACAAGGCTTTTGAGATTCTGGTAATCCTTGTCCCGGAGCTTGTAGGCATACAGGGGTCTGCCGTCAGGTCGCGAGTTCCTGCTGTGCAGAAATATCAGCCTGGCTAACCAGTTTCTCATCTGGGATTTCCTGTTTTTTGTTGCTCGGGTACGGCATTATGAGCTATTCATAGGTGACAGAATTCGAATGTTCTAGAAAGGAACGATGTACGTGGTTTACCTGTATACCTTTACTGGTGATTGTCCCTTTCGCATCATTCAGAGTTTCGAATCTTTGCAGACTTTGAGGACCTTGTTTGGCGTTTCTGATGACTATAAAAAAACGATAAGATAGCTCCATGTCGTCAACAAAGTAAGCGCCACATCAACCACATGCCCTCACTGCCGGCAGGGCCAGCTTCTCCTGAGTAACACTCCAGGGTAGCAGGGGTGCATTCCCATTTTGTTGCATAATGAGAATGCATCCCAATAAACATTTGTTTCACCTGTTCACTCGACCATTTTAAGGTGGAACAACAGTCGAAATGACTCATTTTGTGGGTATTCGTGTGACATTTAAGATAAAAAATCGTATAAACTGAGAATCGTTCACGTTTGCTACAAAATGGGATTGCACCCGGGTAGCAGGGCCTCGTAATCTTCCAGCGTGACGGCCAGTGGTAGGCGGTCAAAAATATATTGTAGGTAGGCCCAGGGCTCCAGATTTTTTGCCTTGGCGATTTCGATCAGAGTGTACAGCAGCGCACTGGCTTCGGCTCCTTCCGGTGTGCCGGAGAACAGCCAGTTCTTGCGGCCAAGAACAAAGGGACGGATGGAGTTTTCCGCCATGTTGTTGTCAATGGAGAGATTGCCGTCCTCGATGTACCCGATAAGCCTATGCCACTGATTCATGGTGTAGGCCACTGCTTTTCCCAGTAGTCCCTTGGGCAGGGTCTGCTTTCTTTTCTTCTTGAGCCATTTCTCGAAATCATCCAGAACCGGTTTCGACTTTGCCTGGCGAATCTCGTATATCTGCTCCGGAGAATATCCCCCGTTCCTGATCTTCTTCTCGATGGCATACAGTTTCCGGATATACGTAAGCGCCCCGCTAACCACACGTCACCAGGTTTGGCACGGCCAGCTGTTCCCGGGAAAGATTCCAGGGGAGCAGGGCTTCATAGTCCTCCAAGGTCGCGGCCAGGAGCAGCTTGTCGAAGATATACCGCAGATAGGCGTACGGTTCCAGCTTATTGGCCTTGGCGGTCTCGATCAGACTGTAGAACAGCGCACTGGCCTCGGCGCCTTCGGGAGTGCCGGAAAAGAGCCAGTTTTTCCTGCCGAGAACAAAGGGCCGAATGCTGTTCTCCGCCATGTTGTTGTCAATGCAGAGATGGCCATCAACAAAGGCCTCGCAGAAATTCCTCTGATCACGGGTGCGGATATAGTCTTTGGCTTTCACGCCGCTTACAGTCTGACTGCTTCCTGCGTTTTTGAATCACTTGGCTATCTTGCTCCAAGCATCAGATATCTGGTGCAGTTTTTCGCCGAGCAATTCCTGGTCAAACATATCTGGCCTCGTTATCTATACGCTTTTTCAGGAATGGATTCATGCGGACACGATAGCGGACAAGATCGACTTTTCGTTGCAGGAGTTGTTCAAGATCTTCTTTCAGATTCACCATCATCAACAGATCAGGAACTTTTGTTTCCACAACAACATCCACATCACTGTCATCACTGGCCTCGTTACGGGCCACGGACCCGAAAATACCCAGCCTGGTTATTCCATAGCGAGCCGCCAGTTCACCCCTGTGTGACCCGAGAATGCGTAGGACATCTTCACGCTGCATGATTGGACTTTGAGTACCCTGTCTATCTCTCATGGATGACATCCTCCGGGCAAAATAATCATGAAAAAAACCGTCCTGCACAAACAGCATGCTGTTGTGCTATTTGACCGCATCCGTCGGTTTGTCGCAAGGAAAGCGTTGCGACCCGTTCAGCGCTTTTTGCGTCACAATAACCCGAACACGACTGTCGAAGACCTTCACGCCATGGGACTGGATCCATGAACGAGGAGCTCAAGGAGCTTTCTCTTGGCAGTGGACAGATTGTATCCTTTCGACAGGACCGGCACGATGCCTTCCGGCCGGCTGAAAAACAAAAAGCCGCATGAGGAGCAACCAGCTCCTCATGCGGCTTTTGCTTGAACCATCACAGGGTTGTCACCACCCTGCAGGTAATGCTGAAAATGGCGGGGCCGACGAGACTCGAACTCGCGACCTCCGGCGTGACAGGCCGGCATTCTAACCAACTGAACTACGACCCCTTGAGATCCTGGTGGGCGAAACAGGGCTCGAACCTGTGACCCTCGGCTTGTAAGGCCGATGCTCTCCC
>DRKH01000491.1 GCA_011051825.1 Desulfobulbus sp. | reverse complement strand
GTTGGCAGGCAATCCCGGAAAGCAATACCTTCATGGCCAGCTGCTGGCCCGCATCCCAGCGGTTAAAGGGGTCGGAATCATGGGCCATGAGGAACGCGAGATCCTGATCACTACGCTCCATCTTGATCTTGACCGGGGCGGAAAAGTTCCGCAGCAGTGAGCAGACCGGTTCCCGGTCAAGGTCGTCAAAGATAAATTCCTGCTCTTCATCCTTGAGGATCAGGGTCTGTTCCCGAAGGGTCTGTCCGCTCGAATCCAGCAGACCGATATTCACCGGCATAAAAAAAGGTTCTTTTTTCTCCTGTCCCGGTGTCGGTGGGCAAGACTGCTCAACGGTCAGAATATACTTTTTGTCATCTGCATCATAACGGCTGCTGACAGCCAGCTCCGGAGTACCGGCCTGACTGTACCAGCGTTTAAAACGGCTCAGGTCATAATCACACGCATCCTCCATGGCACAGACAAAGTCGTCGCAGGTCACGGCCTGGCCGTCATGGCGCTGGAAATAGAGATCCATACCCTTGCGAAAACCCTCTGCGCCCAGCAATGTGTGGATCATCCGAATCACTTCGGCACCCTTGTTGTACACGGTCAGGGTATAGAAGTTGTTGATTTCAACAAAAGAGTCCGGTCGAACCGAATGAGCCATGGGACCGGCATCTTCCCGGAACTGAAAACTGCGGATCACGTTGACGTCATGGATGCGTTTAACCGGACGAGAGGTCATATCGGCGGTAAATTCCTGATCCCGGAATACGGTCAGGCCTTCCTTGAGGCTGAGCTGAAACCAGTCGCGGCAGGTGATCCGATTGCCGGTCCAGTTATGAAAATATTCGTGGGCAATGACGCCCTCGATTCCCTCGTAATCCATATCGGTCGCGGTTTCCGGGCGGGCAAGGACATATTTGGAGTTAAAGACATTGAGGCCCTTATTTTCCATGGCCCCCATGTTGAAATCATCGACAGCAACAATCATGTACCGATCCAGATCGTATTCACGGCCAAAGGTTTCCTCATCCCAGCGCATGGCCTTTTTGAGCGATTCCATGGCATGGGCGCATTTCTCCCGGTTTCGCTCCTCGACATAGATATAGAGCCCGACCGTGCGACCGCTCATGGTGGTAAAGTCGTCCTTGATGCAGACCAGATTACCGGCAACCAGTGCAAAGAGATAGGAGGGCTTTTTAAACGGATCATGCCAGCGCACAAAAGAACGACCATCGTCAAGCCTGCCTTCTTCAACCAGATTGCCATTTGAGAGCATGACCGGACAGTCTTCCTGAGGAGCGATGATGGTGGTGGTGAACACGGCCATAACATCAGGCCGGTCGGGGTAGCAGGTGATCCGCCGAAAGCCCTCGGCCTCGCACTGGGTGCAGTAGTTGCCTGAAGAACGGTACAAGCCCTCAAGGGCGGTGTTTGCCTCGGGATTGATCCGGTTGGTTACTTTAAGCTCAAAGTGTTCGGGAACTTGCGGGATATGCAGCTCACCATCGGAAAATTCGTATTGGTCGTCGGACAGGCTGGTTCCGTCAAGATGGACGGACAGGAGTTCGAGCTGTTCTCCAGGCAGGACCAGCGGGCCCGGGTTATCGACCCCGGCCCGCATCTGCAGGGTCGCCGTCACCAGGGTGGCGGCTGGATCAAGCTCGAAACGCAGATCCACGGTATCAACCAGATAGGGTGGCGGAGTATAGTCTTTAAGATAAATTGTTTTTTTTGTTGTCATATCGATTTGTTGTTTAATTGCAGGCTACCTTGAAAAAAAACTGTGGTCTTGCCCCTAAAAAAAACGGCTGAACTGGAGCGGTCAATCAACGATGTCCGGTTCAAAAAAGAGCCAGAGGATCTGTGGGAACTGTTGGCGCAGGCCAGCCTCACATCTGTTGATGTTTTCAACAAAAGCCCGGCTCGATTCTTCGTCTTTCATCCTGGCTTTGACCGCAACCATGACATCATCGCCAAGCTGCAGGGTCAGGAGGTTGAAAACCCTGTCGATCTCGGGCCGTGCCTCAAGAAAATCAATCATCTGCTGTTTTACAACCGGCCGCACGCCCTGGCCGACCAGCAGTGATTTTACTTCAATACCAATAAAAAACGCTATAACGATGAGCAAGATCCCGATAAAAATACTGCCCAGGGCATCATAGGCCGGATTACCGGTCACCATGGTTGCGATAACCGCCAGGCCGGCAAAACTCAATCCCAGTAACGCAGCGGAATCCTCGCCGAAAACCACCAGCAACTCGGACTTTCTGGTTTCCCGAAACCATTGCCATATGGACATGCCCAGTCGTTCCTTGTTGACCTCGCGCATGCATCCCCACAGCGATATTCCCTCGGCGACCATCGAAAACAGCAGCACTGCAATCGCTACAAAAGGGGCCTTCAGCAATTCCGGGTCTTGAAGTTTATGCACTCCCTCATAAATGGAAAACAACCCGCCCATGGAAAAAAGAATCAGGGCGACGATGAACGACCAGAAATAGACCTCCTTGCCATGTCCAAGGGGGTAATCCGCAGAAGGCGGTGTCTTTGCCAGCCGGATTCCCAGCAGCAGCAGCAACTGGTTGCCGCTGTCGGCAAGGGAATGAATGGCCTCGGCCATCATGGCACCGGAACCGGTATAGAGAGCAGCGGAGAATTTTGCCAGAGCAATGGCAACATTGGCCCCAAGGGCAAAGAAGATGCTCTTGAGAGAGTTTGTATCATGCGACATGATATTTCCCGGTAGAACAAGAATGAATCAATAAACAGTAGACACGGTACTCAACCTGGACCGAAACACGGCGGGAAAACCCTGCCTGGCACTACGCAGGAAAAGCTCCCGGTACAGGGTATAAGAGCTGATCGGACTGCCGACACCCAGCCACCATTCACAGGGCAGAATTTATCCTTAAAATTCCGCTATGCATTCCGGTATTATAGAACATCGCAGCCTAATAATCACGAGAAAAGGACGAGGCTGCCTCTCGTCGCAGGGTTGTATCTATGAGGTTTAAACTGCCCTGAATTTGAACCGATCAGGAGTGCTGTAGATTCGTGCAGGCGCGACTGACAGCTGGTAAGCAGAGCAGAGAACCTGATCCCTCCCATGGTGCAGGTAGTCGTGACCGTGCTAAGAGATAAGCGAGGGACGAGACTCCGTGCGGTGCTCTTGAACACTTACAGGTTTAAAATAGATGAAAACACAGCGTTACAAATCCTGTGACCAGTCACCCCTGATCAGTTAGGTCGTCACAGGTAATTTTACTCTGAGTATGTGGCCCGGCTGCATAGTTGGGGGGATTTTAAGCTTTGGTATTGCTTTTTCGAAATAAAACGGTTTTCTTGCCTATGCTGGAAAATACAGCTGCGTAGTCGTTGCTAGAAATATGTCGTTCTGGTGTAACTATTCAGTGCCTTACTTCTGAATCTCTGCAATAAAAAACAGGCAAGCGCAGCTTACGGGCTTGCCCGCGTTAGGTTCCGGAGCAGACAGGTCCGGTTGCCCAGGTGAGCTGTTGTACATTATCAAACGAGGTTATCGCTTTTGCCTTCTTTACACATTGACCCCATGCAACGGTCTGTGGACACTATCATCATCGGCGCCGGCCCCGGAGGACTGGCCTGCGCCAAGCTGCTTGCTGAAAACAATCGTCAGGTTCTGGTCCTGGAACGAAAACAAATCATCGGCCCCAAGGTCTGCGCCGGCGGCATTACCTGGAGCGGCCTGCTGCGTCACGTACCGGAAGAACTCATTGAACAGGCCTTTCCGGAGCAGTCCATCTTTTCCAACCTCCAGAAAATTAAAATTTCAGAGCCTGAACCCATTGTCGCAACCATAAACAGAAAAATTCTTGGCCAGTGGATGGCCCGGGCAGCCGCCGATGCAGGAGCAACGATTGAAACCGGAGTGACGGTACGGAAGATTACAGCTGACCACGTGGTTGTTCAATATACCGACGGCAAGGTACGGACAATTGGTTACACACATCTGGTCGGTGCCGACGGTTCAACCTCAATGGTGCGCAGATTTCTGAAAATAAGTACCGATAAGATGGGTATCGGCATCAACTACCAGATCAACGGAACATGTACCGACATGGAGTGGCACCTGAATACAAAAATGTTTGGATCCGGCTACGGCTGGATCTTTCCTCACCGCGATACCATCTCCATTGGCGCCTATGGTGACCAGCACAACCTGCCGGCAGCAGAGCTGAAAAAGCGACTGCTTGCCTGGGCGGCCGAAAAGGGATATGACCTTTCCCGGCAACAGGCACGGGCCGCCCTGGTTAATTATGATTTTCAGGGCTTTTCTTTCGGCCCCGTATTACTGGTTGGTGATGCAGCAGGTCTTGCTTCAGGACTGACCGGCGAGGGGATATACCCGGCAATTATTACCGGTGAGGCAGTAGCAAAAAAAATAATCGACCCCGACTATCCTGCTGACGAAATCACGGCCATGGCAAAAAAACAATTGCAACATCAAAAGGTTATTCGAATTGCGGCAATCCATCCATGGCTGTGCAGCCTGCTGATGGAGTGGCTGGTCTTTCTTTTACGCATAAAACTGCTTGATTTCCATGCCCTGGAAATGGCAGATTAAGGATCACTCAGCAATCACTTCGTATTCAGAGGCGCACTCTGAACATTTAGAATAGCGATCTTTTTCAACGCCGCAACTGGATCCCTTCTCTCAATGTCCACATCTCGCCTCATCTCTACAAAGTTATTTTTGAGTGAACCCGGAGAAGCTCACTTAAGAAAACAACTCGTAACTGTTCAGGAGCACCCCACGGAGTCTGCGCTTACCTCTCTGCACGGTCAGGCCTGATTCACATAGGCATCACTATAGTTCATAGGCCTGACTGCACAGATATGGAGCACTCCTGAACAGTTACAGGTGGCGGTAGGGCTAGTTCTCTGCCCCTACCTGAATAGTTACAACAACTCTAACTTAATTCTTTTTACTCACATGAAACCAGACCGAACAAAAGTTATCCTATATAACATTCTCTTCGTGGCCGCCTGTACAGGAATTTTTCTCTTCCTCTGGAATGCGCCGCCGGAAACAACGGCCCGCCTGCCCCACGACAGTAATCATGAACGGTTCATGGACATGGGGAAAAAAGAAGCAGAGAAATACTGTAACAAATGTCATGCGCCCGATGCCATAGCCCCTCTGCCAAAAGATCATCCGCCGAAATACCGCTGCCTGTTCTGCCACAAACGAGACCAGGAGAAAATGTAATGTGGAACGCAAAAGATGTCTATTATGTATCTGACTCAACGGCATTGTTGACAGAAGATATGGCAAGATCAATGCTCTGCCAATTTCCAGAAATCAGTTTTAACGAAGAAAAAATTCCCTTTGTCCGGACAATCAACGATGCCCAAAAAGCACTTAGCGTGATCCGGGAACAGTCCGGTTCCCTGCAACCCCTCATTTTCTGTACGATCATGGATGCCGACGTCCGTGCGGTCTTTGATGTAGCCGAAGTGGAGATGCTTGACCTCTATGGAGGATTTCTCAACAACCTGGAGACAGCGCTCGAAGCAAAAGCACTACGGGAACCCGGATATTTCAGACATGGCGACACCTCGCAGATCGACCGTCGGGTCGAGGCCATTCATTATTCCCTGGAACATGATGACGGCAAAAAGACCGGCGGCTACGATCAGGCCGATATTGTTCTTATTGGCGTTTCCAGATCCGGAAAAACACCGGTCAGCGTCTACCTGGCAACCCATATGGGAATCAAAGCCGCCAACTTTCCCCTGACCGCAGACCATTTGAGCAATTATGAACTGCCGGCAGACATTGTTCGGAACCGTGCCCAGACCGTTGGCCTGACCACCTCACCACAATATCTGCACAGGATCCGGGAAAAACGCTATCCCGGCAGCAGGTACGCAAGCGTTGCCACCTGTTCCAATGAACTGCGGCAGGCTGAACAACTCTGCCTCCAGCACTCGATCAAGACCTTAAACACAGAGGGAAAGTCCATCGAAGAGATAGCGGTTCAGACAACACAACTCATCGGTATCACCAAATCAAGGCATCGCAGGTAACCCATGTCTACCATGCCGACCATTCATGATATCTACCGGGCACGACCAAATGTGTACCGCCATCTTCGCCCCACTCCGCTGTATCAGTATTCCGGCCTCAGCGATCTGGTTCAGGCGGAAATCCACCTTAAACATGAAAACCACCAGCCGGTAGGTGCGTTCAAGGTCCGTGGCGGCCTGAACCTGGTGGCCAACTTGAACCCGGACCATAAAAAAGGCGGCCTGTTTACCGCCTCAACCGGCAATCATGGCCAGTCCATTGCCTTTGCGGCCAGGGCCTATAACGTCAAAGCCACCATTGCCGTGCCTGTCGGAGCAAATCAAGGCAAAGTCGCCGCCATGCAGGGACTGGGCGCGGAAGTGCTCTTTCACGGTGAAGATTTTGACACGGCCCGGCAATGGATCTCCGAAGTGGCAAAGGAAAAGGGCGGTACATTTGTCGGCCCGACCGATGAGCCGCTTATCCATGGTGTCGGCACCTATGGCCTGGAAATACTGGAAGATCTGCCCGATGTTGAATGTATTATCGTCCCGGTTGGTGCTGGCAGCGGAGTGTGTGGCACTGCGATTGTCGCCAAGTCCATAAATCCGGCAATTAAAATTATTGGCGTCCAGTCGACCCAGGCCCCGACCCAGCAACTGAGCTGGCAGCAGGGCCGGGCGGTTGAGAGTTCCATGAAAACTGTTGCCGAAGGGCTGGCCACCCGAATACCCTTTGCCAACACCCAGGCTATTATGGCAAAGTATCTTGACGACTTTGTGCTGGTTGAAGATACCGCCCTGGAAGAGGCGGTTCGCCTGCTGCTGACCCACTGCCATAATCTTGTTGAAGAAGCGGGCGCAGCTTCTCTTGCCGCCGCCTTGCAGATCAAAGATCAGCTGCGGGACAAAAAGGTGGTGCTGGTAATCAGCGGCGGAAACCTGTCCACTGAGCGGCTTGTTGAAATTATACAGTAAACCGGTAACTGGTCACAGAATGAGTAACTATGTGTTTTCATCTACCGTAAACCTGTAAGTGATCAGGGGGGCCATGGATTCCATAGCCGTCAAGCTAACCCAAATTATCTATAATATCAGGGGATAAGAATGCCGTAGGAGCCCGCCCCCGCGGGCGATAATTATGCGTCATATTGATGTTTCTGCCAATAATCGCCCGCAGGGCGGGCTCCTACGTGGCACAACCTGCTGATATGTTACTGGATTCGCCTTAGCTTGACAGCTATGCCGTAGATTCGTGCAGGCGCGACCGTGCGAAGAGGTAAGTGAGGGACGAGACTCCGTGCGGTGCCCCTGATCGCTTACTTACGTAAACCGGCATGGCTGGTTAGCGTAGAATCCGGTTTTTCGTTTTCAATCTCATATCCACAACCAATAGCGTAAACTTCCCCCGTACAGGCAGAAAACCATATGCAATGGCTTGATAAAATACCCTGGATTATCCTTGTGCCGGCTGCCGTATTTCTCGGTCTGGCCCCATTTGTGCCGGAGCCCCACCTGGTGGAAAAAATACGTATGCTGACCCATGGTACTTTAGTCCGCCCCATTGACATATTCGATCTTTTTTATCATGGCTTTCCCATTCTGTTGATTGGGGCAAAGCTCATGCGCAGATTTCTTGCCAAATGATGGTAAGCAGTCACAGGCACCCCGCCTTCACGCGGTCACGCATACCGGCATAGAGGGGCTATCGGAGTCTCGCAGGCTCGCTTACCTGCTGCCATGCGCGCCTGCGCAGATAAGCGGAGTGCAGCGGAGACTTCGAATTCGGGGCACCTGTAACGGCTTACATCTTCAAGGTATATGAAAACACGTAGGTATATAGCCTGTAATCAGGTACAAATGATGTCGTATTTGACCAACACCGGTAAGTGGACTAATATATTCAGCTTAAAAGATCAATCAACCCTGACAATACTCCTCCTGTTTTTTTTTGTAGTCGTAAGTCCTGGCTGCAGAGACCGGCAGGAGAACCAGATGGAAAATACAATGACGGAAAGCAGCATGGATCGACCTGAATTTCTCCGATTCCTCTTTCATCCAAGAGTAACGGCAAGAACCTCACTGCCTGCGGCAGCAAAGGATATTGATGTAACCGTTGCCCCCGAGGTCACCATCGGCTGCCGTCTGTTTGCCGCTGATAAGGACGCCCCCATCATCCTTTTTTTTCACGGCAACGGTGAGATCGTTTCCGACTATGATGCCATCGGCCCGTATTTTCAAGAGCAGGATCTGAATTTCCTGGTGACCGATTATCGTGGTTACGGCTGGAGCACAGGCACTCCAACCACCAGCAGCATGCTTGGTGATGCCCATATCCTGTATAAAGAGCTGTTGAAAAAATTGCGGGCCGACGGCTATACCGGTTCGCTCTTTCTCATGGGCCGGTCACTGGGCAGTGTTTGTGCCATTGAGCTGGCAGCTCTGCACAATGACGCGATTGACGGGCTCATTATTGAATCCGGTTTTGCCGAAACCCTGCCCCTGGCGCGCACCATCGGTATTGATATCGACCAGCTTGGCATTGCCGAAGAGGATACGTTTAACAACAGCCGCAAAATGGAATCGATAACCAAACCTACCTTTATTCTTCATGGACAGCTGGATGATCTCATTCCTCTCTGGCAGGCGGAGAAGCTCATGGCCGCAAGCGGGGCCCGCTCCAAAGAGCTGCAGATTATCCCCGGTGCCGATCACAACACCTTGATCGCCGTTGGCGGCATATTGTATTTTCGGGCCATCAAGCAGTTTATCAACAAAATTACCGGAGCGGATGACTGGCGAAAACGTCGCCGGGCCTCCAGAGAAAAACAGCAGGAGCACTGAAATGACCGGTAAGCGCACCGATTATATCTCCTGGGATGAATATTTTATGGCCATTGCCCTGCTCTCGGGCCTGCGCTCCAAAGATCCCAACACCCAGGTCGGCGCCTGTGTCGCCAACGCCCAGAATAAAATCGTCGGGGTCGGCTACAACGGTTTTCCCATCGGCTGCTCCGATGACGACCTGCCATGGGCCAGGGAGGGAAACTACCTGGAGACAAAATATCCCTATGTCTGCCACGCAGAACTAAATGCAGTGTTAAACTCCATCTCCTGCGACCTGCGGGACTGCCGGATCTACGTGGCCCTCTTTCCTTGCAACGAGTGTACCAAGGTTATCATCCAGGCCGGCATCCGAGAAATCGTCTATCTCTCCGATAAATATCGAGAAACAGACTCGGTTCTGGCGTCAAAAATCATGCTCGAAAAATCGAACACCTCTTTTCGTCGCTTCAGGCCGGACCGGCAGTCAATCCTGCTTTCCTTTATGAAGGCCGGTCAAGACCGACAACCTATCTGAATCCCATGGAAACGCTTGCCATTCATGATGACTATATCGAGTTGTATAAGGTACTAAAGATCGAAAATATGGCGGCAAGCGGTGGTGAGGCCAAGTTTCTTATCAGTGAAGGGCTGGTCCGGGTCAACGGCCTGGTGGATACCCGAAAACGGCGAAAGACCCGGCCGGGTGAAATCGTCGAATACAACGGTGAGGAGGTGCGGATTATCCGCAGGTAACACCGGAAAGAGCATAAAACGGAAAGAGCATAAAAAAAAATCCTCCAAGACGTTGCATCTCGAAGGATTTTATATTTTCTTTTTTCCGTAGCTCCAGCCCGCATTAACCGGTCAATGCTACCGGAGCAGGCCGGTGAAAAAGAACTACAACAAAGATAAACCTGATTACCACTAAAGCTCAGCTTGAATGAAATCAGGGATACCATCGCTTTTTTTGAAAAATGAATTGACCTGAAATCAGGCATAAGCGCTGCTAAATGCGATTTGAGATTATAGCTGTAGCGATGTTATCCCTCGTTGCT
>DRKH01000490.1 GCA_011051825.1 Desulfobulbus sp. | reverse complement strand
TCCTGAACAGTTACGATATTGATTAAAATCGGATTAGAGCTGTCCTTTCTGATGGTGAGGACCTCCTCCCATCATCATCGGACCGCCGCCCTGCATCATGTTGCAAGCCGGATGCATACCTGGAGGGCCCATGAAACCACGACCCGGCAGGCCATTGGCAATGGCTTTTGCCCGCAACTGTTCGCGAAGGTCGAAAATTTCACCGGCAAGAGCCGCCACTTTTTCCGGATCGGGATTTGTTCCCTGCATTATTGCCCGCATCTCGGTGCGTTTCATCATCATGCTTTTCCGCAGATCCTTTGAGTCCTTTAAAAAGGCATCACGCGCCTTCATCATGTCCGCACTCATCTGAGCGTTCTGTTGCATGTTCGGACAGGGGACTTGAGCACCTTTATCCGGGGAGGCCGCAGCTGACTGGATGCCGGCCAGCGATATGGCGCCGGCAACAAAGAGAAGCAGGGCTGTTTTTGTAAAGGATTTCCTTTGCATCATTGTAGTTGTCTCCGGACGAATTAAGAGTTGATTTGGATTGGTTTTGAAATTGCATGGATCATGCCAGTCTGGTTCTTGAAATCTTTGCATATGTAACATGCTGATATGCTAAAGATTTATTTGTAACCTGCTCGGGGTTATTCAAACCCTGCAGCCAATCCGGGTAAAAAGTACCCGGTTCCTGCTCCTCTGCCGGGTAATTTTTACCCGGTAACAACGGGCATGCCCGGTTATCTGATCGTGTTGAACTGTATATGAAGAAATGGTTACCCCGCCCCAAGTTTATCTATGTGTCTCCCTGGTTGCTGGCTGCAGCAACCGGTCTGCTGGTGTTGATTGTCGTCACCTTTGCCCTGAGCAACATCCAGCGGGAAAAGAGCTTGATGACCAACGCCATGCTGCAGAAGGCAGCAACCCTGTACCGGGTTATCCGTTCAGGGGCACGGGCCTCTTATCTCTCTGATCTGCGCAGGGGAATCTGGCAGCCGGATCCCTGGAGTGACCATGTGCAGCGCATCATCAACCATCTCTCCGATGATCCGGAGCTGTATTTTCTGGCGGTTGTAGACGGCAAGGGCGAGGTCTATGCCCATAGCAGGCCGGTGATGCGCGGGCAGATAATCAACGTTCAGATCCCTGAGCACCTCTCCGCCAAGAGTCCCGGAGGGCAGTTTATTTTCCGGGTCGGCGAGGAAAAAGGTCAGGGCCGTTTTTTTGAAGTTATTCGTCCCTATATACCTTTTCAGTCAATCCGCCCGCCGCTGCCGCTCTCTTTGTTTGAGCTCCATAAAAAACTCTCCGCTCCTGAGGAGGAAAACCTTTCCGGCCCGTTCAGTCTCAATAATACCTGGAAGGATGACAAAGAGTATTATATCGTGGTCGCCCTGGATATGAAGGGCTATGATCGTGCCCTGCGTCGGTTGCGTTTTCAGGTTTTGATGCTTTCCCTGGCCATGCTGCTGGTCGGTATCGGTGGCTGGCTCTCCCTTGCCGCTGTCCAGGGATACAGGGCTTCCAGGCGGGCCCTGCACGAAATTCAGGCTTTTACCGGTTTGCTGGTTTCCAAACTGCCGGTGGGGATCATTGCTACCGAAAAGAGCGGTACGATTGCGACCTGGAATAAGGCTGTTACCGATCTCATCGGGATTGAGGCCAATAACTCCATCGGCAGGAAACCCGCTGAAATCCTGCCGCAGGTGCTTGCCGATTTTTTTACCGTTGAAAACAGCACTGATGATCTGTCCGTGGGGGGCGGGCGGGAAGTGCGACTCGTTGTTCATGGAGAGGAACTGGTTTTGAACTGTCACCATCTGGTCATTACCGACAGAAATGGAGAACCGGAAGGCGAGGTCCTGCTGCTGTCCAATATGACGGAACTTAAAAATCTTGAGAAGGAGATGCGTGAAACAGAGCGATTGGCCGCGGTGGGACGTATGGCTGCGGGAGTGGCCCATGAGGTGCGTAATCCCTTGAGTTCCATTAAGGGTCTGGCCTTGCTGCTCAAGGGGAAGTTTGCCCGACAGAGTAATGAGCATGAGACCGCTGCCCTGTTGATTCAGGAAGTGGAACGTATGAACCGGACCATTTCGGAACTGCTCAGTTTCGCCCGCCCGGCACCTCTTGAGCTCACCGAGGTCGATCTCCAGCCTCTGCTTGAGCAGCAGGTCAGGTTGCTGGTCGCCGATGCCGCCAGCGACAACATTGTCTTTGATCTTAAAGTCGCCGATGACCTTCTGCCGGTGGCAGCCGATCAGGACCGGTTAAAGCAGGTTCTTCTTAATATCCTGTTAAACGGCATCCAGGCAATGGATTCCGGTGGTAGGTTGACGGTACGGGCCTGGAATAATCCGGACAACAAAACCGTGGTGCTGACCATTTCCGACACCGGCGTGGGGATGGGGAAAGAAACACTCAATCAGGTCTTCTTTCCCTATTTTACAACCAAGAGCAGGGGGACCGGTATCGGCCTTGCCATCTCTCAAAAAGTAATCGCCGATCACGGCGGCACCATTTATCTGAGCAGTGTTCCCGGGGAGGGGACGGTAGTGACGGTAGAGCTGCCCTGGTATGGTGTTCCGGCCGGTCACACGCTCCGGGAGGATTAACAGCAGGGCTTTTCCGATACAACGCTTTTGAAATTACTGTTGAGGAATTCGCATTCGGCCGGGGTGAGGTCAAAGCGGAGTTCCGCTTCAGCAAGGATGCTGTCGCGTTTTTTTTCCGGGTGTTTATGGACGGTTTCGCTGAGCCAGCAGATGGCATTTTTCAGATTGGCGGACGGGGTCTGTAGTGGGGTGGACTGAGACATTGAATTCACCGGTGGCTGGAGACTATTTTGCCTGGAACGTTGTTTTTCCAGGGTATCCGAATTTGCGAGAGGTCTTTCCGCTGCAGCTTGAAGTGAGCCACAAGTGGCCGGCGGCCGGCGTAGCAGCCCGGACCATTTGCCTTGAGCGTTTTCAGGCGTGGTGCAAAAGGCTGCCCGCTCAAAGAGGATCAATGCGGCAATGGTTCTTTATTTGTAAGCCGTCACAGGCACCCCGCCTTCACGCGGTCACGCATGCCCACATAGATCAATTTGATTACCACCATTCCTCAGCAACGAGGGATAACATCGCTACAGCTATAATCTCAAATCGCATTTAGCAGCGCTTATGCCTGATTTCAGGTCAATTCATTTTTCAAAAAAAGCGATGGTATCCCTGATTTCATTCAAGCT
>DRKH01000489.1 GCA_011051825.1 Desulfobulbus sp. | reverse complement strand
TGGCCCGGGTCCGGCAGCAACATATCTCCGCCAACCTGCAGCAACTCACGCTGCATAAAACGTTGCTCTCCAGAGCAGCGCTTATCGAAGAGGCTTTTCAGCACCTGGGTGCATACCGAAAGGCCAAAAAAGACCGGCCCCGTCTTGAAGGAATGCGTTCGGTACTGTTAAAAGAGGCCGGCCGTCTGCTCCGGATAACGGTGCCGTCTCTGACTCTCGATCAATCCGAGCAGCTCATGCCCTTGATTCAGGAGAAAAAAAAGATTTTTTCCCTGACTGCGCGCGGCAACACTCTTCTGCAGGCGCAACACGATGCACAGGCCCGGTTGACCAAGGCCGGAATTGGGCTGGATAAAACAAAAAAAGCACTGGCCGGGCTGCAGGAACCAGGGGACGAGTCCCAACTTAAAATGGCTGTGACCAGGGCGCGAAGGGTCGGGGACATCGACGGCCGCATCCGGGAGTTGATCCGGCAGCGGATGGAGCGTGAACAGTCGATACGCCTCCGGCTCAGGCAGATGGGATACTGGCAGGGAAGCACTGCCGAGCTCCTTGAGCTGGAGTTGCCGCTGAGTCCGACCATTCATCTGTTTCGTGATGAACTGCAGGACATGGAGCAGAACCGAAAACAGCTGATGGCGACGGCCCGGGATATTGAGGACGCTCTGCTGACTGTCCGTTCCCGGCAGCAGGAACTTATCTACGGCGGCGACATCCCGAGCGAGGAAGAGCTGCTGGCGGTGCGCAGACGCCGGGATCAGGGCTGGCAGCTTGTCTGCAGGAGCCGGCCCGGGCAGGAAGATATATCCGCTGAGGTCGCCCGCTATGCTCCGGATTCGGAGCTGCATGAAACGGTGTATGGGTTGATCCTGGAGGCGGATACCCTCAGTGATCGACTCAGGTACGAGGCTGACCGGGTCCACAGCTTTGCGGCCCTGCGCTCCGAAGAAGATGAACTTGGTGATCGTCTCCGGGAAAATAAAAAGCAGCTTCTTGAACTCGAGGATGCCGTGGCCCGTCATCTGGAGGCCTGGAATATCCTCTGGCAGCCCCTGGGAATTAATCCGGGCACCCCGGTGGAAATGGCGGACTGGCGGCTGGACATGGAACAGTTGCAGCAACTGGCCCTGGAATGGAAAGAGGCCTGCCGGACCATCATGGATCTTGAACGGAAACGAACCGGGCTGGTGCTGAAAATTAAGGCGGCCCTTGATGAGGGGGTATCTTCTTCATTGGACGAAGATGAACTGGAACCGGTCGTCATGGCCGCCGAGGCCATACTTGACAGTCTGCAGCAGCGCAAAGAGCAATTTCAGCAGGTTGTCAGAGATAAGGAAAATCAGTCGGCCCTGGTCAGGCAGTCGGAGCATGATCTTGGGCAAATCATGGAGGAGCTGAAAGAATGGCGCCGGCAGTGGCGGCAATGTGCACGGATCCCGGGAACGGAAACCACCTTTGAACCCGAGGCGGCGCAGGATCTGCTGGATACGATTGAACGGATTTTTTCGACCCTGAAGGAGGCCAATGAGCTGAAGAGTCGTATGCAGGGGATTGATCGTGATTGTCGGCAATTTGAAGAGGAGATAAAAAATCTTGCCCGGGAGACAGCTCCTGATCTGGCGGATCAGCCGGTCACCGGCTGCGTGCTGCAGCTGCACGAGCGCCTGTCGGAGGCCGGAAAAGTGCAGGCACTCCATGAACAGTATGCAAAAGAATCCGAAGACCTGGAAGGAGAGATCCGGGAGTGCACCCGTATACTGGAAAATGGTCGGCGGGAACTGGACAAACTCCTTGTCATTGCCGGTTGCCGGACGGAAGAAGAGCTTATCCGGGCCGAACAGAACGCCGCCGATCATAAGCGGCTGGTCGAGCAGCTTGAAGAGGTTGAGCAGGATCTGCAGCAGATCGCCGGGGACCAGAGCCTTGAAGAGCTGTCGCAGCAGGTGCAGGCCGTCGACTGTGACGGGCTGCCCGGCGAGATTCATGCCCTGGAACTTGAGATCACCCGGGAACTTGATCCGGCCATCCAGTCCCTTGCCGAACAAAAGGGCGAAGTCGGCAAAATGCTTGAGCAGATGGATGGCAGTGAACAGGCTGCCGCCGGGGCGGAAGCGTTGGAAAACAACCTGGCTCAGCTGGGTCGGAATGCTGAACGTTTTCTCCGGCTTCAGGTCGGGGTGGATATGCTCAGGCAAGAGATTGAAAATTTCCGTCGTAAAAACCAGGATCCGGTGCTGGCCATAGCCTCGCGGCTCTTTGCCGAGCTGACTCTGGGTTCTTTTTCCGGTTTGAAAACAGATGTGGATGACCGGGGTGAACCGATACTGGCCGGTCTTCGGGCAGACAGTCGACAAGCCCTTGGCGTAGAGGCAATGTCCACCGGCAGCCGCGACCAGTTGTACCTTGCCCTGCGCCTTGCCGGTCTGCAGCACAGGAGCACAAGCAGTCGCTCCATGCCGTTTATTGTCGATGATATTCTGATCAACTTTGACGATGCCCGGGGGGCGGCAACCCTGCAGGTCCTTGCCGGTCTGGGCCGGAACACCCAGTTGATTCTCTTCACCCACCATGAGCGGGTGGCCGATCAGGCCGCGGCATTGGATGGAGTACAGGTTCACCGATTGACAAGATAACTCGGGAGCAGCCGAGCCTTCGCGTCCCTCTTCGTCCGATCAGCCCGGCTCAACGAGACGGGCTGGACGATTTTTCAGCTGCTGACCTTTGATAAAAACCGGGTTGACCGTCTTCCTGCCCCGGTGCCCTGAGTGGTCTGTGTA
>DRKH01000488.1 GCA_011051825.1 Desulfobulbus sp. | reverse complement strand
CTTATCTACCTCTCTGCACGGTCAGGCCTGATTCACATAGGAATCACTATAGTTCACAGGCCTGACTGCACAGATATGGAGCACTCCTAAACAGTTACAGGTGGTGGTTGGGCTAGTTCTCTGCCCCTACCTGAATAGTTACCAAAAGCCCTAAAAATATGTACTCTTCAAAATAACCTGAACATGACCATCTCAAAAATCCGGCACTGGCCGGGATATGCAATTGGGTGCCGATGAGCGCTTCAACCGGATCTATGCATAAAATCGGTTTACTCACGCTCATATTCGTGACGTCCGCCCTGTTTATGACCTTGCGGAACATGCCCATGATGGCGGAAACCGGTATGCGCATGGTGTTTTTCAATACAGTCACGGTCTTTGCCTTTCTGATTCCAGCGGCCCTGGTTGCCGCGGAACTTGCAACCGGCTGGCCTCAAAACGGGGTTTACCACTGGGTAGGAGTGGCCCTGGGCGAACGGATGGGTTTCCTTGCGGTCTGGCTCCAGTGGATACAGAGCATCTTCGGTATCACATCCATCCTCTCCTACGCTGCAGCATCTTTTGCCTATGCGATCAATCCGACCCTCGCGTCCGACAGGTATTTTATTGTAACCGTCATCCTGATTGTTTACTGGAGCGCCACCCTTGCAAACCTGTTCGGCACCAGATTGTCAGGACTGATCAGTTCCGTCTGTGTGACCGCCGGGGTATTCTTTCCGGCCCTTGTTCTGATCATCTGGGGCCTTTCCTACCTGAAAAATGGCTTTCCTGTCCATCTTGATATGTCCATGACCATAGACAACCTTGTCCCCTCTTTAGGCAGCACCAGAAGTCTGGTGATGTTCCTGAGCTTTATCTTCGGCTTTGTCGGCATCGAGGTCTCTGCGAATATGGCCAACGAGGTAAAAAATGTCCGACGAACCTATCCGATTGCCGTCTTTACCGCCGCAATCACAGGATTTGCAGTTACCTTGCTCGGCGGACTGGCGGTTGCTGTTGTCATTCCCGAAACTAAAATCGACCTTATCTCCGGGGCGGTCCAGACCTTTGACAGATTGTGCTCAATCTACAATGTTCCCTGGCTTCTTCCGTTGATGGCCCTACTGGTGGCCTTTGGTGCTGCCGGGCAGGTGAGCACCTGGGTGGTTGGGCCGATTAAAGGGCTCTGGGCAGCAGGCAAAGAGGGCAACCTGCCTCCATTCTGGCAGAAGGTGAACAAAAACGGCATCCCTCGGAATCTCCTGCTGTTGCAGGCTACCCTGATATCCATCATCGGCTTTTTATTTATCTTTGTGCCGGATATTAACTTTATCTTTCTGATCTTGACTGATATCGCCGTATTGCTTTACGCTGTTATGTATTGCCTTATGTTTATTTCGGCCATAAGATTACGCTACACCCGGCCGGGGGTGCACAGGGCATACAGGGTGCCCGGAGGCAATTTTGGCATGTGGGTGGTGGCCGGGACCGGACTGCTTACCATGGTTTCCTGTTTTGTGATCGGTTTCATTCCGTACGGCATTGGTACATTTTCAGTTGGCTGGTATGAAACCGCCATGGCGGCCTCGGTCATTGTCATGACCTTGATCCCGTTTGTCATATTAAAATTTAAACGTCCGGAATGGCTGCGGACGTAGAGGCGAAAAAGGTGTCTGAAAAAAAGAGAAGCAGAGACAAATCCGACGAAGATATCCTGGCTCCGGCCTACGCGGGCAGGATAATGACCGAACCTATACCTAAAAACCGTCTGCCGGATGAGCCGATGGAACCTCGCACAGCCTACAATCTGATCCATGACGAATTGATGATGGACGGTAGTTCCAGACTTAATCTGGCCACCTTTGTCACTACCTGGATGGAACCGGAAGCGGAACTGTTAATGGCCTCCTGTTTTGACAAAAACATGATTGACAAGGATGAATATCCGCAGACGGCAGAGATAGAGCAACGGTGTGTCAACATGATCCTGGACCTCTTCAATGCACCGGGGGGACAGGGCCTCGGGGTCTCCACCATAGGATCAAGCGAGGCAGTCATGCTGGCCGGTCTTGCGCTCAAGTGGAAGTGGCGTGAACGGATGAAGGCCAGCGGAAAATCGACGGACAGACCAAATATTGTCATGGGCACAAACGTACAGGTGGTCTGGGAAAAATTTTGTCGCTACTGGGATGTGGAACCCCGCTATATACCCATGGAGCACGGACGATATGTGATTACACCCGAAAAAGTTATCAAGGCCGTCGATGAAAATACCATTGCCGTCATGGCCATTCTCGGCACTACCTATTCCGGACAGTTTGAACCTATCGAGGATATCCACAAGGCCCTGATGAAATTAAATGCCCGGAGCGGTTGGGAGACCCCCATGCATATAGACGCCGCCAGCGGCGGTTTTGTGGCACCTTTTATCAATCCGGACCTGAAATGGGATTTTCAACTCCCACTGGTCAAATCGATCAATGTATCCGGCCATAAATATGGGCTGGTCTATCCCGGTGTGGGCTGGGCTGTCTGGCGAGATCGATCCGAGGTGCCTGAAGACCTGGTTTTTCACGTCGATTACCTGGGCGGAGATATGCCCACCTTCACCCTTAATTTTTCCAGGCCCGGCAATCAGATAGTGGGACAATATTATAATTTTCTGCGGCTTGGCAGGGCGGGGTATGCACGAATCATGAAAGCACTCCATGATACGGCCACCTATTTATCCGCACAGATCAACCTCATGGGCCCCTTCGAACTTCTGAGTGACGGCAGCGAGCTGCCGGTATTTGCATTCAAGCTCAAAACGGAAAAAGAATATTCGGTCTATGACCTATCCGCCAAATTAAGAGAATTTGGTTGGCAGGTGCCCCCCTATACCATGCCTGTTCATGCCGAGGATATTGCGGTTTTACGGATTGTAATACGAGAGGGTTTCAGTAGAGATATGGCGGATATGCTGCTGGATGACATCCGGCGTGCCGTTGATTTTCTAAAAAATTCCGTCAACCACCACGACAAAAAGTGCGGTTTGCATTTCCGGCATTAATCTCTGTTTTTCCGGTGCCGGTTACGATTTCTGAAAAAAAGGAAAATGGCGGGAAATACAATAAAAACCACCATAACAGGGATCAAGTATCCATGTATTTTTCCAAGCACCAGTTCCCAGTCCTCACCAACGTAATAGCCCAGGAGTATAAAGGTGGTTGCCCAGGTCAAGGCACCCAAATAGGCGAACAGGGCAAATTCAGAGAATTTTAACCGGGATGAGCCGGCAACTATGGCGATCAGGTGACGGATGCCCGGCAGGAAATAACCAAAGGTAAGGGTCCACTTTCCATATTTCTGAAACCAGCGCGCGACGTTATCCATCCTGTCCGGGGAAAAGTGAACAATCGACCCGTATTTTTTTACAAACAACACCCCGAATATCCGTCCTATGCCGTAACTGACGGTAATGCCGCAACTGCTTCCGAGGAAGCCGGACGCTATAGTGGGAACAAGGCGCAGGTCTCCTTTACTTACCAGAAATCCGGAAAAGGTCAGCAGTGCCTCATCCGGGACCGGGATTCCGAGGATGCCAAGGAACAGCAGGGAAACAAGTCCTACGTATCCATACTGAGTGATCCATTTAAGTAGGATGCCATGAATCATTTATAACCGGGTATCTGCTTCGCTCAAGTTGATATTAAGATGCCGAAATTCTCCCATGCAAAAGGCGCAAGCCACCGACATTGTCACCCACAGCCGTTTACTCTTGGTGAAGGATACAAAAACAGTAACTGTTCAGGAGCACCCCATCTCTGCACGGTCAGGCCTGATTCACATAGGAATCACTATAGTTCACAGGCCTGACTGCACAGATATGGAGCACTCCTGAACAGTTACAGGTGGTGGTAGGGCTAGCTCTCTGCCCCTACCTGAATAGTTACAAAATAGCCAGGAATGACATCACTTCGTGGGCGATTTTCGGATAAACCAGCATGGCTGGACCAAATTCTCAGGTCACAGCCACAACGAACGATGAAAATAGCCTGAATAAACAATGCTTCACGGCCCATTTT
>DRKH01000487.1 GCA_011051825.1 Desulfobulbus sp. | reverse complement strand
GCTTGAATGAAATCAGGGATACCATCGCTTTTTTTAAAAAATGAATTGACCTGAAATCAGGCATAAGCGCTGCTAAATGCGATTTGAGATTATAGCTGTAGCGATGTTATCCCTCGTTGCTGAGGAATGGTGGTAATCAAAAAAACCTTTATGAACCCACCGAATTTATGATACATTCTCGGGTTCCTGCAGTCCGGCGAAACAGGCGCTGTTCTCCCTGGGCCGGGAAAAGCCGGGCTTTGTGGGTAATCAGGTATTTTTTTGGTTACCCCAAGCGCCTTTATCTTGTGTTTCTCGGGAAAAGAAAGTAAAAAAGTCATGCAGTTTCGAGAGGATACTTTACTGCTTCTATAGCATTGCGTTACATGATACCAGTTACAGGTGGTGGTTGGGCTAGTTCTCTGCCCCTACCTGAATAGTTACCAGTTATTTTATGTTCTTTGCCCTTTTGTCCCAGGCGCCATGCTCACCCATGATTCTACAGGACAAAATTCTCGCTGCATGCGCCGAAGGGGTAATTTCCGTATAGAAAACGCCCTAAGGAGGAATCCGTGAAAAACAAAATACTCAACCTGCTTCCACTGTGCCTGATGGCGCTGTTGCTCAGTTACGGCTGTGCCCGGCAGCCGGAAAGTACCATGGAAACAACATCCCCGACGACCGGAAAGAATCAGACCGGCCTGGTGTATCAAGGCAAAATCGTTGCTCAATCGAAAAGGGCCAGGACCCTTTCCTTGAAAACCGGCAGGGGCGAGGGGGCCAAAACCATCCTGATCAAATATGATGCCGGAACCAAAGGCATTGAATATGCCGCCAAAGGTCATACCGCCGTCATTGTCTGTAAAATACAAAACGGCGAACTCCGAGCCACTGTTATCAAGCCCAAAACAGCGAAACTCCCCCCGGGGATAACCGGGATACAGACCGATGAGCTCAAGGCGCTGCTGGACGACAATGAGGATATGATTCTCGTTGATACCTGTCCCCGACAACAGTATAGCGCCGCCCATATCAGAGGGGCTGTACATCTCCCGGCTTCCGACTACACGGAAAGAGCAGCATCCGTCCTGCCTGAAGACAAGGAACAGCTTCTTATCTTCTACTGTGCAGGCCCCACGTGAAGGATGTCTACCCAGGTCGCCGGTCTGGCGAAAAAAAACGGCTACACAAATATCCGCATATACCAGGGGGGCCGACCCGCATGGATCAAGGCCGGCAACCTGGTCTATGCCGATAACCAAGCCATTGAAAATGGGAACATTGTGTTGATCGACCTGCGCTCCATTAAAAAATCGGAGAATGGACGGATTGCCCGATCGGTTTCCATTCCATATCCGGAGCTGGACAACCGTATTGACGGCCTCGCCCTGAAAGCGCCGATTGTCCTCTACAGTGATTCACACAAGGAGGTCGCCCGGGCAGTCAGGGATCTGCGTGCGAAAGGGTTTAAAAAGGTTGCCCTTGTTGCGGGAAACTATGCCGGGTGGGTACAGGCCGGAGGTACAATCGTAAGAGGGCCGGTTGTCACCGACATTCACTGGAGAAGAAAACTCGGTAAAGGGGAGGTTTCCAGGGAAGATTTTCTAAGAGTAGTCCATGGAAAGGAGCCCGGAGCGGTTACCCTTGATGTTCGAACAAAAGAAGAGGTCATGGAAGGTCGTTTTAAAAACTCCTTGACCATACCGCTTGACCAGATCAGTTCGCGTCTGGCTGAGATCCCGAAAAACAAAAAGATCTACGTCTACAGTTCTACAGGTGCCCGTGCAGACATGTGCGTGCAGGAGCTGAAAAAAAACGGGTACAAGGCCTATTTTCTGAGAGCTGAAATAACATGTACCGGCAACGACTGTGACATAGAAGACTGATTCCGGAGAAGAGCTGCCTGCAACCGAACCAGACGTATCTTGTCTGAGGGTTTGTCCCTACGTGGGTTTACCTGCCCTGAACTTGTACGTGATCTGGGTGCTGTAGATTCGTACAGGAAATTCGTAGAGGAACGACCGTGCAAAGAGGTAAATGAGGGGCGAGACTCCGTACAGTACCCCTTTACGGTATCAGATATTGTCCATTTCCAGGAGCAGTTCGGCCAGCGCCTTCTCTTTTTCAAGTGCACAGGCAACAGAACCTGCCCGGGCAGCTGTCTCAATTTCCAAGGCAAGTACCCGGATTCCCTCAATACCGAGACTGGCCGAGGCCCCCTTGAGACTGTGAGCTGCCGCCACAACCCCTTCGGCATCACCGGAGGCTGCCGCCTGACAAAGTTTTTTATGATCATCGGCCGAAGAATCTTTAAAAAGGACCAGAAGTTCTTCCAGAAGTTCTTCGTCACCGGCGGTCTGTTCAAGGGCAAAGGCCCGATTCCATTGTAAGCTACTCATTTTTTCACCTCTGTATATTCCATCAAGTACAATGCGCGCCATAGCCGTCAAGCTAAGACGAATACCGTAACATATCAGCAGGTTGTGTCACGGAGCCCGCCCCCGGAGTCTACGGTTACCTGCGGGCGATTGTTGGCAGAAACATTAATATGACGCATAATTATCGCCCGCGGGGCGGGCTCCTACGGTATTGTTATTCCCTGATATTATAGATAATTTGTGTTAGTTTGACCGCTATGCAATGCGCGCCTAACCTATTGACTGGTTCACAACCGCCTGAACATCTGCAAAAGGGACCTGTCCCTCCCGGACGCAGACCAGCCCTTTTTCCCTGCAGGCGATAATGGTGGACCCTTTTCTGCCGGCAGTTGCCCCCCCGTCAAGGATCATATCTATCTGCTGCCCAAGGCTGGCGGCAACCCCGGGGGCGGTATTATGCGGTTGCATGGCGGAGATATTGGCACTGGTGCCGGTAACAGGCCGACCGAATTTTCCGATCAGGGCAAGGGCAGTGCCATTGGAAGGGCAGCGAATCGCTATGGTTCCGCTGCCCGCCGTCAGTGGTCCGGGCAAGCCACTGTTTGCCGGGAAGATAAGGGTCAGAGGGCCGGGCCAGAACCTTTCCATCAAGAGCGGGTAGGGTTCCGGGATCCGCTCAGCGAGCAGATCAAGTTGATGCATGCTGTCAACCAGCACCAGGATCGGTTTATCGGCCGGTCGCCTTTTAACGCTATATAATCGGTCGAGGGCTCGATTATTCAGAGGATCGGCAGCCAGACCATACCAACTCTCAGTGGGAAAGGCCACCAGGCCGCCACGCTCCAGAATTGAAACGGCCCGGTCCAGGATCTCTTCGGGGATGGCACATTCACTCACCGTGCTATCTTTTCATTCTTTTCCTCGACCTGTTGGACCATGGCCCGGCAGTGTTCTTCCAGAACCCGGGCGACCTTTGGATTGTTCAAACCTATGATTCGCGCTGCCAGTACGGCAGCATTTTTTGCCCCTGCCTTGCCGATACCCATGGTTGCCACCGGAATGCCCGGCGGCATCTGCACCGTGGACAGCAGGGCATCAAGCCCGTTTAGAGAAGATGCATCAATGGGCACCCCGATAACCGGCAAGTTTGTGTGGGCGGCAAGTACTCCGGCAAGATGAGCGGCCATACCGGCTCCGGCAATGATAATTTTCAGACCGCGGTCGGCAGCTGTCCGCGCATATTCAGCCGCCTGTTCGGGGGTTCGATGGGCAGAAGAGATGCGGAGTTCGTATTCTATACCGGCAAATTCGAGAAAATCTCCGGCGGCCTGCATGATCGGAAGATCCGAATCACTGCCCATGACGATACCGACCTGGGGCCCCTTGTTTTTACTTCCACGGCGTAACGCCCGATGGCCGATGTCTCGTCGAAAATACCGGCCATCCCAACGGATCACATCAACAGCCTTGTAGGCCCGGTCCAGGGCCTCCTGCAGTGTCGAGCCGATAGCCGTCACCCCGAGTACGCGTCCTCCTGCCGTAACGGTTCTGCGATTTTTTATCCTTGTTCCGGCATGAAAGACCACAACATCCTTCATTTTTGCCGCCGTCATTAAACCGGTAATAGGTTTATCCGTTGAATATGGTCCGGGATATCCTTCGGAAGCCATGACAACGCACACCGCAGGACGTGAATCGATTTCAAGTCGGACCTGATCCAGGGTTTCGTCCACCACGGCATCCAGGATATCGACCAGATCCGTTTCCATACGCATGAGCAGTGGTTGACATTCCGGATCGCCGAAACGGCAGTTGAACTCAAGCACGTTGATACGGTCACCATCAATCATCAGGCCCGCATACAACATCCCTTTAAACGGTCGACCTTCGGCGGCCATTCCCCGGACAGTAGGCAGCATGACTTCATTCATAACCCGCATGACCATTGCTTCGGTCATGACCGGTGCAGGGGAATATGCCCCCATACCGCCGGTATTTGGACCCCGATCACCTTCGAATATCGCCTTGTGATCCTGAGATGACGGCAGCGGCAGAACAGTGGTTCCATCGGTAAACGCAATAAAAGAAGCCTCTTCACCACGGAGAAATTCTTCAACCACCACCCGGTTACCCGCCTCACCAAAGGCCTTTTCCTTCAGAATGAGATCAACGGCCTTTTTGGCCTCTGATTTTGAGTGGGCGACGATAACACCCTTTCCGGCAGCAAGTCCGTCTGCCTTGACGACACAGGGCGCACCGAGTTTATCAATGTATTTTTTTGCAGGACCTGCCTTGGTAAAGACCTTGTAGGCCGAACTGGGAATCCCGTATTTTTTTAGAAAATCTTTGGTAAACACCTTACTGCCTTCAAGGATTGCGCCCCTGGCCGAAGGCCCGAAAATACGGAGGTCATGCTCTTGAAAGGTATCGACAATGCCAAGCGTAAGAGGATCCTCGGGACCAACAACAGTCAGATCGATTTTTTCCTTCAGGGCAAAGGCCAGCAACCCATCAATATCATCGGCCGCACAGTCGACACAGGTTGCAAGCTTCTTTATGCCGGCATTACCCGGGGCACAGTAGATTTTCTTTACTTTTTTAGACTGGTGCAGTTTCCACACCAAGGCATGTTCACGGCCACCTGAGCCTATGACAAGAACTTTCATTCGTTTTTCCTCATCGATTTTATCTCAAAAAACCAGCATGGCAGGACCGAAATTTATCGGTCACAGCCATAACAGAAAATGAAAACAGCCCCGATCGGCAGCATTTCATGGGCATTTTTCGGACAAGACCAGCAACACATGGAAGTGGCCTGCCGGTGATATGCACACGCCGCGTTCCGGCCAAACATTTTATATAGTTTTTTTTCAGTTAGTTATACAGTGAAATAGATAGAGAGCCCTGCCCGGGCTCGAGACTGCATTCGGCGAAAACAGCTATTTTACACCCTTGTTTTCAAGCCTAACAAAAAGTGTATAAAGACACAATAAAATATAAAAATGATCATCTGATAATCAATAAAGGAAAATACCACAGACGGCTATGGCGATTCCTTCATTTTTGTTGACAAAGGTAAATCCGATCTGCTATCTTCGAAAGAATGAGTAATCATTCATTTTGACCACTTAAATCTCAGCATTTCCCCATTTGATGAAATCATCGGACAAGCACGGCAAAATAATCAAGGCATCTACAAAGGTCTTTGCCAAAAAAGGCTTTTTTAATGCCAGGATTTCCGACATAGCCAAGGAAGCCAAGGTTGCCGACGGCACGATTTATCTCTATTTTAACAACAAGTTCGATATATTGATTTCTGTTTTTGAGCAGGAAATAGGTCGATTGATCGAACAGGTAACGGCCCTGCTCGACAAGGAAGACGATCCACGCAAAATGCTGGAAATTTTTATCCGCAAGCACCTTGCCGAGATGAAAAAAAATAGAAACCTTGCCGAAGTTATTCAAATTGAACTGCGTCAGACGAATAAACTGATTCGAGATTACCGAAATAACAAATTCAGCGAGTATGTGGACATACTCTCCACAATCATCAAGAAAGGACAACAGGAAAAAATCTTTCGTCAGGATATTATGCCCGGCATTGCCAAACGGGCCATCTTCGGCGGACTCGACGAAATTTCAAGGGTCTGGACCCTGAACCTGGACACAAAATATACCGTTGATGAAGCCGCAAAACAGATGTCTGATATTTTTCAGCTTGGAATTTTAGCCCCCACCTCTTCGTCTTGACATCAACCGCCGGCCATTGCCGCAGGCGCCCAGCCCCGGACCAAAAGAAATATATGCATCGTCCTGTTCCCGCTTTCCATGAACAAAAACTTCCCATGAACAAAAATAAGTCCTGCCTGCAACTGCATACGGCAGGGGCAACAGAGTCTGACTCGTAACGGTTCAGGAGCCCCCATCTCTGTATAGTTACCGATAGTTACAGAGGTCGTATTCTCCATGAAGCGCGCACCCATCTGAAGAGTAGCCCCTCCACCGGTCATGGTTCCGAAGCTGCCCCGCTCGGTCGGCAGATTTTCGGCAAACAGGAAATCCCCATCCCTGCAGAACAGCGTCCGCAGGCTTCTACGCTTCCGAAGAAGCCGTTATCTCGACAATCTCAAACTCACGTACCCCTCCGGGAGTCTTGGCAATCACCTCATCACCCGGTTCTTTGGCAAGAATGGATTTTCCAAGGGGCGAGAGAACGGAAATCGACCCTTTCTTCACATCCGCCTCTTCCGGACCAAGCAATTGATAGGTGATTTCTTCATCGGTATCCATATCCATCAGGGTGACGACGGTCCCGAAAACAGCCCGTTCGGTGCTGACCTTGGAGCAGTCAATTACCTCGGCCCGGCCAAGCTTGTCTTTCAGCTCCATAATCCGACCCTCAATCATGCCCTGGCGCTCCTTGGCCGCATGATACTCGGCATTTTCCTTTAAATCACCATGGGCGCGTGCAACCTCGATTGCCCGCACCACCTCATGCCTTTCCACGCGTTCAAGCTGTTCCAGTTCCCGGCGTAATTTCTGATTACCCTGTATGGACATTGGAATACGATCAACCATCTTTCTATTCTCCTTCTCTATACTCTGCTTTTTCGAATTATCTGTACGATGTTCATCGTTTTTTGTGGTTATGCCCTTTTAATCCGGCCCAACCATGTTGATTATCCGTGAAAACAGGGGGAGGATCCCTTCAGGCTACACCATCCCCTGATGTTTTACGTTTGTTTCAGGTTGTTACAGTTTTTCAAGCTCGTCATATCTACCCTGTGACTCCATCAACGGTGCCAGCTCCTGGTAGAGATGACGATCATCCGGATGCTGCCGATAGAGTACCAGCAGCACCTCTGTTAATTCCGCCTTTTTCCCATGTTGCCTGAGCCACTCCGCCATCTGCTGATAAACGCCTTCACGATCACCTGTTATGGCGGCCAAATCCTGCCACAGCTGCTGCACTTTTTTGTTTTCAACAAGAGTCACCAGGCTGATGGCCAGTTCTCTGCGAATACGGGTTCTCTCGGCAAGCACGTTCCGGTCGTCAGGAACAAGATCAAGATAGAGGGATAAATAATCAAGCGCCCGTCCGGGATGACCGGTTTTGTCATACAGGCGCGCAGCCTGCAGAATAAGATCAGCAGCACCAGGATCTGTTTTTAATTGACGTTCAACACAGGAAAGCGCCTTGCCGAAATCGCCCTTCTGTTGATAGTACGACGCCAGCCACTGGTTGTTCCGGACATCGTCACCGGCCAGGGCGGCAATCCTCAGCCGGTAAACGGCACCTGCATCAGCCCCCCCAAGATCTTCCATGGCCCGGGCCATCAGACGCAGCAGTTCGACATCATCCGGGTTGTCTTTAAGTGCTTTAGCCAGGACATCCCTGGTTTTTCCAGGTTGCCCCAGTTCCAGAGCAAGCCCGCCCAACTGCTTTAAGAGAGAAAGGTCACCGGGCTTACGCAATACAAGTTGTTCAAGCAGGGGCAACTGTGCCTCCCTGTTACCCATCTTGGCAAGGGCGGCAACTAGTCCGGTAAGCGCTTCAAGAGCATCATCACCTGATGGACTGCTTTCATAAAGTTGTCCATATAGCTTGACGGCCTGTTCAGCAAGCCCCTGTTCCAGCGAGACCCTGGCCCTGGCCAACAGAAACTTATGCTTATCCGGTTCACGGGCAAGTAGCGTATCCAGCTCATCCCCTGCCTGCTGCCAACGCTTTTCCTGGATCAGGAGACAGGTATATTCCCACCTGGCTTCATCAACCGTACCTTTCCTCTGCAGAAGGAGTTCATACTGCACCAGGGCCTGACCTACTTTCCCCTGGCGATATAAAGCCCTGGCCTGGTCCCAGTCTATTTTCCACTGGGGCAGATTGCTGCTCTTATCATATTGAACATCACGATCAGGAACACTGCTCTGCGTCTTGTTCATAATGATCTTTTCATCAGCACCGTTAGCCGAACTCGACATCGGGCCGAGCAAAAGAAGCAGGAAAAAAAGAGCTGAACAACGAAAGAGTATCACGTAAGGCACCGGATGCTTAACCGGAAGTATAGAATTTAGCAATGGTTTCAACAACAAAGGATAACTGCTCCCGGGTCAGTTCGGGATACACAGGCAGGGCCAGCGATTCCTGAGCAGCCTTTTCCGCAACGGGAAAATTCTGGCCATTATACTCTCGAACGCATTTCTGCTGATGCAGGCAGAGGGGATAATATACCTCGGAGCCAATGGAATGTTGCTGAAGATATGTTTTCAGGGCATCACGATCCGGTACCCGAATAACAAATTGATTATAAATATGATGATGATGATTTTCGGCACCTGAAACAGTTGCAAACCGTTCTTCAGGCACGACAACCGGAGAGTCAAGCAGTCCCGCATCCTTGAATAATGTCCTGTAGGTCTGACTGTTTTCATGTCTTTTACTGTGCCAGTCCTCAAGGTGACGCAGTTTAATGGTCAGTACTGCGGCCTGGACCGGATCTATCCTGAAATTGCCGCCGACCCGGGCATGATAATACTTGGGTTTGGCCCCATGATTCCTGCATGAACGAAGGATGTCGACGAAATCCGCATCACTGGTTGTCACCATCCCGCCGTCACCTATGCCACCGAGATTTTTACTGGGGAAGAAAGAAAAACACCCTGCAAGCCCCATGCTTCCGGCCTTCTGCCATTGTATAGTGCCATCGGCATCGGTCATCGGACAGCAGGCGCCGATAGCCTGGGCGGCATCTTCCACCACGCAGACATCGTACTCATCGGCAAGCGGCATGATCCTGCTCATATCGGCACATTGTCCGAAAAGATGGACCGGAATTATTGCCTTGACCCTGCCTCCGTTTCGACGTTGCTGCCCAAGAGCACGTTCCAGCTCCTCCGGATCCATATTGAAGCTTTTCTCTTCAATATCAACGAAGACCGGTTTTGCCCCTACCCGCAGAACAGCGCCCATGGTCGCAAAAAAGGTATAGGGGGTGGTGATCACCATATCTCCGGGGCCGATATCCAGGCTCATCAACGTCATGACAAGGGCATCGGTACCACTGGACACGCCTACCCCGAAATCGGACTGGCAGTAGGCTGCCACTTCTTCTTCAAAGGAGACGACTTTGGGCCCGAGAATATAACGGGTGGAGTCTATAACGTCTGTAACGGCCTCAAGGATTTCGCTGCGTAAAGATTTTACCTGTGGGCCGAGATCAAGTAGAGGTACATTCATGTTATAATCGAAAAGTAAAGGATACTTATAAAAAAAAGTTTCCGATTCAGGGATGGGTTTCGAAGTCTTCGTCTGTTCGACAGCATGATGAACACGATCTGGTCAGGAGAGGCGAACTCGCGAGATTTCGGGAGCCCTTTCACTTATTTGTTTTTGGATCCGGCAATTATCATGTTTTCCGAACTAAAAACATCCTGGATATCCGGCATGTCTTTTTCCAGCTGTTTTTTAAGTTTTTTCAATAAGTTCGCCTCTATCTGACGAACACGTTCACGGGAAATGCCAAACTGTTCGGCAATGGTCTGCAGAGTCAGGGGGTCGTCGCTGAGCAGTCTCCGCTGGAGAATGACCTGCTCCTTTTCGTTGAGCTTGTCCTTCATGTCGTCAAGGACTTCTCCAAGTCGGTCACGAATTTCCTGACTGGCTACCAGTTCCTCAATTCCAGGTCCTTCCTGGGGAATAAAATTCTTCTGTTCATCCTCGGAGTCATTGCGTACGGGAGCTTCAAGGGAAACATCCCAGTTGTCCATACGCTGACTCATTTCAATGACTTCACTTTCTTTTACATTCAGCCGGTCGGCCAGCAGCTTGACCTCCGGAACAAAGCCTTGGGCTTCGAGTAGCTTTCGTTCCTTGTTGAGCCCGAAAAACAGTTTTCGTTGCGCCTGGGTTGTACCGATTTTAACCAGCCTCCAGTTATCCATGATGAACTTGAGGATATAGGCACGAATCCAGTAGGCGGCATAATATGAAAACTTCACGCCCCGGTATGGGTCAAACTTTTTGGTTGCCTGAACCAGACCGACGTTCCCCTCCTGGATCAGATCCATAAAATTCTGCATCCAATATTTCTGAAAATCCATGGCCACCTTGACCACCAGACGAAGATTGGAGGAAACCAGTCTGTAGGCGGCATCAGGGTCTCCGCTTTCCTGAAAGCGGGCGGCAAGCTCTTCGGTTTCTTCCCGGGATAATAATTCATACTGACTTATTTCCTGCAGGTATCGGTGCAGGGCCGGATTACTGACCGCAGGGAGATTTTCCTCATCAGAGAGAACAACAAGTGGATGATGCTGTTTTTCCGTCTGTCGAGGTTTTTGTTTTTTCTTATCTGGCATGGTATTTATCATAGCATGAAAACAGAACCCTGCATGGAGCTCACTCTCACGCAGGGCATATATTTTCTATATATACCCCACATCCTCATTTATTTCACTTAAATAAGGTTTAAACCTGTTTCCCGTGCCAGTTCCCCATTCATACGGCTGCTCCTCGAATTTGTCGCAAGGTAACTGTTCAGGAGCACCCCACGGAGTCTACGCTCGAAGTCTGCGCTTATCTACCTCTCTGCACGGTCAGGCCTGATTCACATAGGAATCACTATAGTTCACAGGCCTGACTGCACAGATATGGATCACTCCTGAACAGTTACAGGTGGTGGTTGGGCTAGTTCTCTGCCCCTACCTGAATAGTTACGTCGCAAGAAGCCAAGCTACCGCCACGTAAGTGATCAGAGGTACTGCCACTGCACCCGTTCTCCTGCAACCAGTATTTGATTCCCAATATCCGGCTAAATGTTTTTTTTTCATTCCAGGTATGCTATTGAAGAGCTTGCTCATTCACCTATTCTTTACCAACGGGCCCAATACCGGATGCACACGATGAAAAATATACGGAACTTCAGCATAATTGCTCACATAGACCATGGAAAATCCACCCTCGCTGATCGAATAATCCAACGATGCGAGATGGTAACCGATCGGGAATTCAAAGATCAGCTGCTCGACAACATGGACATAGAGCGGGAACGTGGGATTACCATCAAAAGCCAGACCATCTGCCTGCCGTATACTGCCGCCGACGGTCAGACCTACGCCTTGAATCTTGTCGACACCCCGGGGCATGTCGATTTCAGCTATGAAGTCTCAAGGGCTCTTTCCTCCTGTGAAGGGGCGTTACTGCTTATCGACGCTGCCCAGGGCATTGAGGCCCAAACCCTGGCCAATCTCTACCTGGCGATGGAGAATGATCTGGAGATCATCCCGGTTATCAATAAAATCGACCTGCCGGCAGCTGAACCGGAACGAGTGGCGGAGTCGGTTGAAGAAGATCTCGGACTTGACGGAGAGACGATTCAGAAATGTTCCGCCAAAACCGGGGAAGGGGTTGATGAACTGCTTGAAGCCATTGTTACCCTGCTGCCGCCGCCCGAAGGGGATCCGGAGAAACCCCTGGAGGCCCTGATCTTTGATGCCAACTATGATCCCTACCGGGGAACAGTCATCTCTGTCCGCATAATAAACGGCCGCCTCAAAACCGGCGAGACGATTATTTTCATGTCCAACAATGCAGAATATAGAGTCGAAGAGCTTGGCCAGTTTCATCTGAAACGAAAGGCTCTCAAGGAGTTGTCTGCAGGAGAGGTCGGTTATATTATTGCCGGAGTAAAGACCGTATCCGATACCCGGCCGGGGGATACAATTACCTCCAGGGAAAACCCCTGCCCTACTCCCCTGCCCGGTTTTCGCGAGGTACAGCAGGTGGTTTTTTCTTCCATCTACCCGATCAGCACCGACGACTATGAAGACCTGGCAAGGGCACTGGAAAAGTTGAAACTCAACGACGCCGCCCTAACCTATCAAAAGGATTCTTCAGCAGCCCTTGGCTTTGGTTTCCGCTGCGGTTTTCTGGGCCTTCTTCACCTGGAAGTGGTGCAGGAACGGCTTGAACGGGAATTTGACATCTCCCTGATCCTCACGGTGCCTACGGTTAAGTATACATTTTACCTGCAGGACGGCACGGTCCAGGAAATCGACAACCCCTCGTATTTTCCGGATCCCGGTTCAATCGAGCGGGTCGAGGAGCCGTTTATCAAGGCAACCATACATATTCCCGAACGCTACATGGGGGTGGTCATGACCCTGTGCATGGATCGCCGGGGTGAAAACACCAACTACCATTACCCCATGCCCGGCCGCATCGAATTCACCTGCGAACTCCCGCTTGCTGAAGTGATTTATGATTTTTACGACAGATTAAAATCCGTCACCCAGGGATATGGCTCCTTTGACTATGAGTTGATCGACTACCGGACCAGCGATCTGGTTAAACTCGACATCCTGGTCAACGGTGAGCAGGTTGACGCCCTCTCCCAACTCACCCACAAAGACCGGGCTCGGGAAAGGGGACTCAAGGCCTGCGAGAGTCTCAAAGAAGAGATACCTCGGCAGATGTTCAAGATTGCCATCCAGGCAGCTATCGGCGGCAACATTGTTGCAAGGACAAATATTTCAGCCCTGCGCAAAGATGTAACAGCCAAATGCTATGGCGGTGATATATCGAGAAAAAGAAAACTGCTGGAAAAACAAAAGGCTGGCAAAAAACGGATGAAAACCGTGGGTAACGTAGAAATACCGCAGCGTGCCTTTCTCGCAGTGTTGAAGTCGGATCAGTAACAATGGGCCATAAAAAAATTTGATTACCACCATTCCTCAGCAACGAGGGATAACATCGCTACAGCTATAATCTCAAATCGCATTTAGCAGCGTTTATGCCTGATTTCAGGTCAATTCATTGTTTAAAAAAAGCGATGGTATCCCTGATTTCATTCAAGCTGAGCTTTAGTGGTAATCAGGTAAAAAAAAGGCCGGGTTGAAAACCCGGCCTTTTGAGATTCCGCACAACGCATTAGGTTGCTGTTTTATACTGTGGACACCGATGACCGGTCACATCAATGCCTTTCTGGCACAGAATGCTCAGGATCTCCTCTTTACTGAAGATGGAGTTCTTCTGCTTGGCAATATAGACAAGACAGTCTTTACAGATATTAAAAGAATAGACGTCGATTTCACGCATTACCTCCCAGCAGGGCTTATCTGAGCGATAGGCCGGACATTTTGCGGCCGCCTCCGGTTTGCACCCCATAATTTCCCAGCAGGGCCATTCTGATCTTAATGGCATCTCGTCCCCCTCCTCTAATAAAGACCACAAAAATTATCCCTGCCCTGGACGACGCTCTGCCCGTCATCGTCCGCTTAACAGGAAATTCCTCTTGGTACTGTATACTGAAACTCCTTAACAGGAATCGGCATTCAATGCAAGTCTGCGTTGCAGTTCCGTTCGACCTTGGCCGGTCTTTGATGAAAAAATCAACCGGTCTTCCGGAAGAATTCCAAGAGCGGAATCCAGAGCTGCCGCATTTCGTAACTGGTTATTATTAGAAAGCTTATCTGCCTTGGTATAGACAGGAAGATATGAAATCTCCTGATATCGAAGCCAATCCATCAGCTCTCTGTCCATCTTTTTTAACGGGTGGCGAAGATCAACAATCACAATGACAAGCTGCAATGTCTTGCGCCCAAGGAGATATTCGGTGATTAACTGCTGCCATCCTGCCTGTACCTGTTTGGCTACTCGGGCGAACCCGTATCCGGGCAGGTCGACAAAATACATGGATTCGTTGACGACAAAGTAATTGAGTCCCTGGGTTTTTCCGGGCCTGGCACTGGTCTTCACCATTCCTTTACGGCCGATAACCGTGTTGATCAGGCTGGATTTCCCGACATTGGAGCGACCGGCAAAGGCGACTTCCGGGAAATCCGGTTCCGGCAGCTGGCGCAGGGCATGTACGGAGGTAAGAAACCGGACCTTGGTAAAATTCATAGACTCCGCCGATAAAGCATCAAATGACCTTGTTCAGAGCATACTCAATTATACCCTTGGCCCCGAGTTTTCGTAGTTGCGGGACAAGATCACGGACCTGATGTTCCGATATAACCGTTTCCACCGAAAACCACTCCTGCTTGTACAGCTTGGCAACGGTTGGGGCGGTTACGCTGGGCAGTTGATCAATAAGGGTATCAAGGCTTTCCTGGGGAATGTTCATTTTCAGGCCGACTATATGATCCGCCTTGAGCGCCCCCTGCAGCAACATGGCAATATTTTCTATTTTCTCCCTCTTCCAGGAATCCTGCCAGGCATCATTATTGGCAATCAACTGGGTGTTGGACTGCATCAACTCATGGATAATACGTAAGCCGTGTGCCCGGATAGTCGACTCGGTCTCAGTCACCTCGACAATGGCATCGGCCAGTCCGGATACAGCTTTGGCCTCGGTTGCGCCCCAGGAAAAGATGATGTCCACTTTCATCCCCTGGCCCTCAAAAAAATTCCGGGTCACATTGACAAGCTCGGTGGAAATACGTTTACCATTGAGCTGGTCCACCCTGGTAATATCGGAGTCCCCGGGTACGGCAATGACCCAGCGGGTCGGCTTCTTGCTGACTTTGGAGTAGACGAGATCTTCGACCACCCTAATATCGGAACCATTCTCCAGGGTCCAGTCATGACCGGTAATTCCGGCATCCAGCATGCCCGATTCCACATAGTTGGACATCTCCTGGGGACGGCATATGGAACAGGACAATTCCGGGTCATCAATTTCCGGAAAATAATTTCTGGACATCAATTTGATTTTCCAGCCCGACTTTTCAAACAGCTCAATGGTCGCCTTTTCCAGACTCCCTTTTGGTATACCGATTTTTAATTGTTTCATCTTGGATTCAGAGTTCAAAGTTCGTAACTGTTCAGGTGCATGCAGGAAACTTGCAGTCACCCGGGATGTAACTGTTCAGCAGTGCTCCAGATGTGCGCAAGCATGCTGGAGAGCTATAGTGAGCTCTATGTGAGCCGGCATGATCGCGTGCAGATGGGGTGCTGCTGAACAGTTACCAAAGTTCAACATTTCCGGGTC
>DRKH01000486.1 GCA_011051825.1 Desulfobulbus sp. | reverse complement strand
GGTGAACCTGCCTGGTCACCACAGCTCTGCGCGCAGCTCAGCCAACTGACCGGCGATGAGAATCTGCCGCAGAGCGCCGATGCGCCCGCCATGGCGGATTCAGTAGCTCTGCTGCGCACCAGTTACCGCTTCCGGGACAAGAGCGGGATTGATTCCCTGGCCAGAGCTGTGAACAAGGGCTCAATGGTCGATGTAGAGCGAGTCTTGAGCACGGATTTTCCCGACCTGGAGGTTCAATTCCTGATCGGATCCGACCGGGACAGGTGGCTGCAGGAACAGATTGTCCAGGGTTTTCAGGCTATGGTCGGCGCCTCTTCGGTGGAAGAGGCCTTTGCGGCCATGGAAACGTTTCGTTTTCTCTGCGCTGTGCGCAAGGGCCCGGCCGGGGTGGATGGAATCAATGATCTGGCCGAACAGACCCTGCAGCGATGTGGATTGATTGATCCCGGCACCGACTGGTACCAGGGGAAACCAATCATTATCCGCCGCAACCACTATGAAATGCAACTTTTTAACGGCGATACCGGAATCCTGTGGAGGGATGAAGACGGAGGACTCCGGGCCTGGTTCCGGCATTCGGACAACAGACTGTATCCGGTCAGCCCTGCCCGCCTGCCCGACCATGACACAGCCTATGCGATTACCATCCACAAGGCCCAGGGCTCGGAGTTTGATCAGGTCCTGCTCCTGCTGCCGGAAGAGGAAAGCCGGGTCTTAAGCCGGGAATTGCTCTACACCGGTATTACCCGGGCCCGCAGCCGGCTCACCCTCTGCTGTGATCGAAAATCCCTGGCCACGGCAGTCAGGGAACGCACCAAACGATACTCCGGCTTAAAAGACAGGGTATGGAATACATAACCCGGCACCGCAAAATGCTGTTTAAATCTCTACACATGGTGGGCGGTGCCCACCCTACTGTACGGATACAATTGACAAAAATTGTTGAGGCGGTGGGCACCGCCCACCAATCGTCCTCCGGACTCTGCGACATTCAATCCAAGGCAAAACTAAAAAAAATATGGATTTACGAAAACTTGAAGTCTTCTGCACCCTGGTAGAGCTGAAGAGCTTTACCAAAACGGCCGAGGCGGTTCTTCTCTCCCAGCCCACGGTCAGTGAACACATCCGCAACCTGGAACACGTGCTGGGACAGAAACTGGTCGACCGCCTGGGCAGGCAGGTCGAGCCAACCCCGGTGGGCAAAATACTTTATACCCATGCCCGCAGAATCCTCCGCATGCAGCAGGAGGCCCTGCAGGCGGTGGAAGAGTACAGCGGCAGGATAAGCGGCAGAATCATGATCGGCTGCGGGACGATTCCCGGAACCTACCTGCTGCCGAAACTGATCAGCGATTTTCGAATGCAGTATCCTGAGATCAAGGCGACCCTCCACATCAGCAGTTCCCGGACCATTGCCCGTAAAGTCATGGAAGGAAACCTTGAACTCGGGGTTGTCGGGGCCCGCTGGAACGAACCTTCCCTGGACTGGAAAACCATATTCTCCGACGAACTCAGCCTGGTTGTCCATCCAAAGCACCGGTGGACGAAACAGCATTCTATCGACTGTCGACAACTGATCGACGAACCCTTTATCCTCCGGGAGACCGGTTCCGGAACCCGCCGGGTTATTGCCCAGTTTCTCCGACAGCAGGGTATGCAGGAAAATGATCTGCAGGAGGTGGCGGAAATCGGTTCCACTGCAGCAATTAAAGAGGCCGTCAAGGCCGGGATCGGCATTTCCATTCTCTCCAGGCGGGCCATAACCGATGATCTGGAATGCGGCCGTCTGGCCACCGTTTCCCTGAACAAACTCCGGATTACCCGACCATTTTACCTCATCCGACGCAGAAAACGACAGCTTGCCCCGGTGGCAACCACCTTTGTCGACTTTCTCCAGGACCGGGCCGATCATCAAGAAAAGGAATAAACCAGCATGCCCCAAGAGCACAACAGATAAGCGTAGACTTCGAACATTAAAACAACGACGTACACAGGGTAAGAACCACTTCTTTTCTATTATCGCTAACATATTGATACAACAAGGATTATGTTATTATTTACCACCGAAGGCGGGTAACCTTAAACTCGGAACCCGCAACTCGGAACTCAGAACTCGTCCCTTTTCAGATAAAAACGCCTGCAGGATCCGGTGCGCTATGAATTTCCTGTTTAAAAATCATCCGTTTTCCGTTACATATTCAGCCATAGCTTCCCAGCGGAAGCCTTCTGAAACCTTTTCCCTGTAACACGGAGAATTATCATGAACTACTCCCCTGAAGTGGAGAATATGCATTGCATTGCCCAGGGCTCAAACCACGGCCCTGCCCCCATTCCCCAGGAAGGGCAATGGAACCAGGTCCGTCAGGTCACCGATATTAACGGCCTCACCCACGGCGTGGGCTGGTGTGCCCCGCAACAGGGCGCCTGCAAACTGACCCTGAACATCAAAGACGGCATTATTGAAGAGGCGCTGATTGAAACCGTCGGCTGCACCGGCATGACCCACTCCGCTGCCATGGCCTCGGAAATCCTGCCGGGAAAAACCATCATGGAGGCGCTCAACACCGATCTGGTCTGTGATGCCATCAACGTAGCCATGCGGGAACTGTTCCTGCAGATCACCTATGGCCGCAGCCAGTCTGCTTTCTCCGAGGGCGGGCTCCCCATTGGCGCGGGCCTTGAAGACCTGGGCAAAGGGCTGCGTTCGGTTACCGGCACCATGTACGGGACCAACCGCAAGGGGCCCCGTTATCTTGAAATGGCCGAAGGGTATGTGCTGGAAATCGGCCTGGACGAGGATGAAGAAATTATCGGCTACAAATTTGTGTCCATGGGCAAGATGATGGATGCCATAAAAAACGGCGTTGATGCCGCTACAGCCCTGGATGCGGCCACCGGTACCTATGGACGGTTTGCCGAGGCTGTAAAAATTATTGATCCGCGCAAGGAATAAGCTGCTACTGCTTCGAACCTTTACAGAACGCCGGAGAATGCAAACTCTAGTGCAGGCCCGATGAACTGTTACAGAATATAAGGAAATATCATGGCTCTTTTTGAAGGATACGAGAGAAGAATCGACAAGGTCAACCAGGCCCTGAACGAATACGGAATCAAGGATCTTGAGGAGGCAAAACAGCTCTGTACCGATGCCGGAGTGGATGTGTATGCAATTGTAAAAAAGGTCCAGCCCATCTGTTTTGAAAATGCCTGCTGGGCCTATATGGCCGGTGCAGCCATTGCCCTGAAAAAAGGACAGACCAAGGCCGCCGAAATTGCCTCAACCCTGGGTATCGGCCTCCAGTCTTTCTGCATTCCCGGATCAGTTGCTGAAGACCGCAAGGTGGGGATCGGCCATGGCAATCTGGCCGCCATGCTGCTCTCCGAAGAAACCCGCTGCTTCGCCTTTCTGGCCGGACACGAGTCCTTTGCCGCCGCAGAGGGCGCCATCGGCATTGCCAACTCGGCCAACCGGGTGCGGACCGAACCGCTGCTGGTAATCCTCAACGGTCTGGGCAAGGATGCCGCCTACATCATCTCCAGGATAAATGGTTTTACCTATGTAAAAACCCAGTTTAATTATGCAGATGGCACGCTTTCAATTACCGAGGAAAAACCATTTTCCAAAGGGGACCGGGCCAAGGTACGCTGCTTTGGAGCCGATGACGTCCGGGAAGGGGTGGCCATTAATCACCACGAAGGTGTCGATGTCTCCATTACCGGCAACTCCACCAACCCGACCCGTTTTCAGCATCCGGTGGCGGGAACCTATAAAAAGGAATGTAACGAACAGGGTAAAAAAT